>CACHHO010000006.1 GCA_902579545.1 Rhodospirillaceae bacterium
TGATACTTTTTTTTGTAGTAACCTATACTCAATATCTTAAAAAAATTGAATATTTAAAAATAAAAAAACATAATGATTTTGATGGTATAGCAGTATTAACTGGAGGCAAAGGAAGAATCAAACTAGGAATAGATCTATTCAAGAATAGTAATGCTAAATTAATTATTTCTGGCATTAATAAAAAAGTAAAAAAATATAATTCAATCATACCTAATGAATTCATAAAAAAAGAAAGCATTACTTTAGACAAAGAATCTCTAAGTACTTTGGATAATGCACTAACTATAGCAGGTTGGGCTAAGAATAATAAATTAAAAAAAATAAAAGTAATAACATCATATTATCATATGCCTAGGAGCATGTTGTTATTAAGAATAATGGCCCCAAAATTATCTTTTTATGAATACCCAGTCAGCAGGGAAATAAGAAAAAATAATAGTTTTACCAATTATTTGTATTACCATTTTTTTTTAATGGAGGAATTTATTAAATATTTATTATCTCATACTGTAATAATTATATATTAAGTTTATTATGTTTTTAAAATCTATAATATTTAAGTTTATTTTTTTTACTTCAATAATTTTGTTAGGAGTAATTTTTTTGCCATTTTTAATATCAAAGGATTTAACTTTTAAGGTAGTAAGGCTTTGGGCAAATATTATAATATTTGCCCTTAGAAAAATTTTAAATATTAAAATTAGATTTGATTATAGTTATATAAAAAAAAAATCTGGTGCTATAATAGCCGCTAATCATAAATCAGCCTTTGATACCATTTATTTCTTAACCGCATTTGATAAAGTAATTTATGTGGTAAAAGAAGAGCTTAAGTATTTACCTGTTTATGGTTGGTATGCAATAAGACTAGGCAACATATTTATAAATAGAAAGAGGAAAATAGAGTCCATGAGAAAGCTATCCAAATCTCTTGAAAAATATATTAAAAATGGCTACAAAGTCATTATATTCCCTGAGGGAACAAGACAGCCTGCAAACAGAATAGGCGACATTAAACCTGGTATTTTTTTTATACAATCTATATTGAAAGAACCAATATATCCTATTTTTATTAACTCAGGAAATGTATGGCCAAAAGATAGTTTGTTTATGAAAAAAGAAGATATATTGTTAAAAAGTTTGAAGCCTATAAAATACGGATTAAATAAAGACGATTTTAAGAAGAAACTAAAAAAAGCATATGAACAGTGTAATTATGAGAAAAAAAGTAGTGAACTTAGATAATATAAATAAAATAAAAGGTTTTTTTCTTATTTTAATAATAACATTTTTAGGTATTTTTATATTAAGATTAACTAAAAATAATGATTCATTAATAGATAAAGAAACCCAGCCAATATTGGTAAAAACAAATACCATTAATTTAATTACTTTAGAACCAGAATATTCTTTTTATGGAAATGTAATAGGGTTAAATCAAATTGATATAGTTTCCAAGCTTTCAGGAAATATAATAAAAGTTTCTGAAAAAGTATTTTCATCAAACGAATTTAAAAAGGGTGAAATTATATTTGAAATAGATTCATTTAAATTCTCCCAAGAATTAAATGAAAAAGTGACAAGATTAAAAAATTTAAATAATGAACTGAAGTCAGCAAGATTAGTTTATAAGGAGACGGAAACTCAATTTGAGATAAATCAAAAAGATTTTGAGAGAAAGCAGAAGTTATACGGTGATATTATAACAAAAAAAGATTTAGAAAGTGCGGAATTAAACCTTTCTTTATCAAGGTCAAAGCTTTTAACAGAAACATCTAAAATTAAGTCTTTGGAGGCAAGTATAGATATAGCTCAGACTCAAATAAAATCAGTGAAGAGAAGTCTAAAAGATACTAAGTACAAAGCTCCTTTTGATGGAAAGGTTTATAATAGTATTATTGAAATTGGTACAGAATTAACACCTGGTAAGATAATAGGATCATTTATAAACACAAAAGATTTAAATGTGGAGTTTTTCGTAGGCGAAAATGCATATACAAGATTGGGAGAAACTTTGAATAAAAATATAGATGTGATATGGAAGAAGTCAAACTTCAAGAATAATTATAATGGTAAAGTTTTTTATGTAGATAGTGCAATAAACCAAGATAGGTCAGGATTAAATATGAAAGCCAAATTAGAAAATATAGAAGGAGACGATCCTATCAGGCCAGGGGTCTTTGTTGAAGTAAATATCAAAGGAAAAGCAGTAGAAAATGCTTATTTAATTTCAGAAGAGGCAATTTATGAAAATAAATATGTTCTTATACTTCAGAAAAACATTCCTATAAAAAGGAAAGTCAATATTAAGGGTTTTATTAAAGATAAAGTTATAGTCACTGGAGATATTAGTGAAAATGAAAATATTATATTAACGAGGCTAAATAATATTAATGTTAAAAAAAAATTAGTATCTATTAAGTGATATGAAGAATAATTTTATTTTTAAAACTTTAAATCATAAAACAGCAGCAAATTTATTTTTAATGCTAATGGTAATTTTAGGGGTGTATTCTTCTAAAGAGTTGAATACCCAGTTCTTTCCAAATTATTCTATTGATTATGTAACAGTAAATATGAATTGGTCAGGATCAAGTCCAAAGGACATAGAAGAATCATTAATTAAACCTATAGAAGAAAAAGTCAGATATATAGACAAAGTGAAAAATGTAAAATCTACAGCCAGGGAGGGAAATGCCAGTGTTTTATTAGAATTAGAGGCAGGAGCTGATATGAAAAGGGCATTATCAGATGTAGACAGAGAGGTAAATTCAATTACATTTTTCCCTTTAGAAGCTGAGTCACCAGAAATAAAACTAATTATACCTTACGAGCAAATTGGACTGATCTTAGTAGAAGGGAAGGTTGGAGAAACAGAAATTAAGAAAGTGGCTAAAAGCTTAAGGGAAGAATTATTAGAAAAAGGAATAGATAAAATAGAGATAGATGGTATAAGAAATCAAGTTATTTATATAGACCTAGATCCTATTGCAGTTTTATCTAACAAATTAGACCTCGAAAAAATAGCAAGTAATATAAAACTAGACATTAAAAATATTCCATCTGGAATATTTAAAGATGATAGTGTGTTGCAACTAAGAACGTTTAGTAAAAAAGATGATCCTCTAGAGATAGAAAATATAGAAATAAATATTAATAATTTGGAAAAAGTGAGAATAGGAGATATTGCAAATGTTTATGAAACATTCGATGAAAACCAGAGTGAAGGCTTTTATTCAGGAAATAGAGCGATTACAATAAAGGTATTTCGCGCTTTAGGTAGCGACGTTTTAGAAAATACAACAATTCTTGAAGAAACGGTAAAAAAATTTTCTAAAAGTGTAGATGAGAATATTAATATTAAAATTTTTGATTTATCCTCTCAGCTTATAAGAGATCGTATAAATTTATTATTAAAAAATGGCTTAGGAGGACTTGTTTTAGTTTTAATAGTATTAATGTTATTTCTAAGGCTAAAAGTAGTTATTTGGGTTGCTATAGGAATTCCAGCTGCAATATCGGTTACGTTAGCAATTATGTTAATAACAGGACAATCTATAAATATGATTAGCCTATTTGCTCTTATTATGATGTTGGGTGTTATAGTTGATGACTCTATTGTAGTTGCAGAACATATTGAATATCAGAATGAGCTCGGTAAAGAACCTCTTGAGGCTGCCTATACTGGAGCTATTCGAATGTTAGGACCAGTAACGGCAGCTTCTCTGACTACAATAGCTGGGTTTGCACCAGTTTTTTTAATATCAGGGGTTATAGGCCAAGTTATTGAAGCAATACCACTAGTGGTTATTAGTGTAATAATAGCTAGTCTATTCGAGTGTTTTTTAGTGCTTCCTGGACATTTAAAATCAGCTTTATTAAGCAGTACTACAAAAAAAATTAGTAAACTTAACTTAAATAACTATCTTAATAGTTTCAAAGAGAAACAGTTTTTAAACTTTTTATTAATAGCTACTAAATATAAATACAAAACACTATTAATTACAATTAGTATGCTAATTATATCATTTGCATTATTAAAATATTCTCATGTAAAATTTTATTTTTTTCCATCACCTGAAAGTCAGATAATTTTGGCAAACTTTAGTTTTGTTCCTGGTACTTTAAAAAAGCATACTAAAGCTTTTTCAAAGGATATTGAAAAAAAATTATTAGAAATCGATGATACTAAAATAGTTAAAACGTTCTATACCACAATAGGAAAACCAATCTGGGGAAGCAGGCTTTCAACAAAAGAAAAAGGAGACCATGTTGGAGGAATGATAATAGAATTAATAAGTCCAGAAGAAAGAGATAAAAGAACTATTGAATTAATTAATGAATGGAAGGAAAGTATAAATATACCAGTAGGGCTAAGAAACTTTACAGTATTAGAGAGAAAAGGTGGCCCACCGGGGTTGGATATAGATATTAGAATAAAATCTAAAGATAAAGAATTGGAAACTTTAAAAGGTGCTGCAATTTTTTTAACAGAAAAACTGTCTAAACTTAAAGGAGTATCAGATATTAGAGATAACTTACCTATGGGCAAGAGAGAAATATCTTTTCAATTAACTGAAAAGGCTAAATCCCTTGGTTTTAATAGTAACTATTTTGCAAAAAAAATAAAAGCAACTTTAGAAGGTGTTTCAGTTACTAAATTTTTTAGAGGAGAGGAGGAAATAGAAATAGTAGTAAGAAATAAAGCCAAAAGTTTTAACTTAAGTAATATTAATTCTTATTTACTATTATCTCCTAAACAAAACCTTGTTCCTTTATCAGAGATTGTTAATATTGAAAAAAGTCAAGGTTTCTCGGTTATAAAAAGAAATAATGGCTATCGAGAAGTATCAATTACAGCAGAAATAGATGAGAATATTGTTAATCCTGATGACATAATGGATGAAATTGAAAATAACTTGCTTGTAGAAATGAATAAAAACTATGATTTAGATTGGGCCTTAGCAGGAAGAGCCGAGGAACAAGCTGAAACATTTTCAGATATGAAAAAAGGAGGCTTATTAGCAGTAGGTGTAATATACATTATATTGGCATTTATTTTTCAATCATACCTATTACCAATATCTATTATGTCTATTATTCCTTTTACCTTAATAGGAGTTATATTGGGACATTGGATAACTGGTTTTGATATTACTATATTGTCATTAGTAGCTATTTTTGGATTATCAGGGATTGTTATTAACGACTCCATTATTATGGTTTCAAATATATATGAAAAAATAAGAAAAGGTATTTCACTAGATTTAGCAATTATTTCAGGTGCCAAAGAAAGACTAAGAGCAGTGATATTAACTTCACTTACTACCATAGGAGGTCTTACACCACTTCTTTTTGAAGGAAGTGTTCAGGCACAATTTTTAAAGCCAATGGCAATAACACTAGTGTTTGGACTGATGTCTTCAACTTTGCTAGTTTTAGTATTTATACCAGTAATACTTAAAATAGGATATGATCTAAAAGAAATATTACTTCGTCCAAAATTTTGGCGCTAATATTATTAAAAAAGAAAGAAACTCTAATCTTCCTATAATCATACCTAAAGATAAAACATATTTTAAATTATTAGGTAATTGATAAAAACTTTCTGATGGACCTATTATATTCCCTAGGCCAGGGCCTACTACACAAATTGAAGTTATTGCTGCAGAAAATGAGGTAACAAAGTCATAACCATAATAAATAAAAATAGTAGCTATAAAAAAAATACTAGTGAAAAAGCAAAATATCATTATCATCACAGAATTTATTATGCCCTCATTTATATTTGCATTTTTAAAGTTTATTGCACTTATAGATCTAGGAGACTTTATAGTTTTTAGTTCTTTAATAATTAATAAATATAAAACCTGAATTCTAAAAACTTTAATTCCTCCTGTAGTAGAACCAGAACATCCTCCAATTAACATCATAATTAGAAATAGAGTAGTGCAAAATGATCCCCAATTTGAGAAGTTTTCTGTGGTGAAACCAGTCCCTGTCATAATTGATACGCTATTAAAAAGAGAAACTCTTAAAGCAGTAATAATATCTATATTATTTGATATATGAAGCCAAATTGTTATCATTATCACAAATGAAAAAATTATAAAAATAAAAGCTAAAACTTGACTATCATTTATAATATTTAATTTTTTTCTAAAAGAAGATATGTATAAAGTAAATGGTAAACTAGCTAAAAGCATGCCTATAACAATAACAATTTCTGTAAAAAAACTGTTATAATAACCGACTGAATCATTCTGAGTTGAAAATCCTCCAGTAGCAACTGTAGTCATTGCATGACAAATAGCATCAAATACTGACAGCCCGCTCAAATAGAGTAAGAAAAATATAATTATAGTAAAAACTATATATATAAAACCTAAAATTTTTGCTAACTCTTTTGATCTATAATGGAGGCTTAATGGTTTTTCACTCCAGTCTTGAGTAAATAGCTTTATTCCGCCTATATTAAAAATTGGGATTATAGCAATGGCAAAAATTATAATTCCCAATCCACCTATCCATTGAAGCATAGCTCTCCAAATTAAAATCCCTTTTGAAAGAGCATTAATATTTTCATAAATACTTGCCCCAGTAGTTGTAAGACCAGATGTCGCCTCGAAGAATGCATCTGCAAAGTATTTTGTATTTTTATCTAAATAAAAAGGGATACTGGAAAAAAATACCAATATGGGCAAAGAGAGAGCAGTAATTAATATAGTATCTTTTATATTTATTTTTTCTTCCTTTTTTTTGAAAGCTATCACCAAACTAATACCTATTGATAAAGTAAAAAATAAGCTTATTAAAAAATTTTTTGAATTTAACCCTTTAATGGAAGCTTCAAAAATATACGGTATTACCATAGCAAAACCTATAAATGTAATAAGTACGCCTAAAAAGAAAAATATTATTCTAGTGTTTATCATTTAGCTACAGGAAGAATTACCCAAAACACAAAATTGTGAGCAAAATGGATGGTTTAAATAAACAATTTTCTTCGAATTTCTTAATTCTACACCAAGCTCGAAATCTTTTTCTTTAGTAATAAGTGTACAAGCTAATACCTTAGCAAAGAGGTCTTCTTTTTTGTGGACAACCATTCTTGAGCTAGAACACATGATACTATCTGGATCTTTTTTTAATACACTCCAGCATTCTTGAGTAATTTCTGTAGCAGGCAAAGCTTGATCCATTGGTGGGAAAAGAACAAGTACTTCCTTATTATAAACTTCAATTGATAGATTTAAATCATTAAATAATTTTGCAAAACCCAATCTTTTTTCTTGTTCTGTTTCATCTTTCTCTAACCTAGAAGCGAAAGTAAGTTTAAAATTATTTTTATATAACCATTTAATATTTTCTATTAATTTATTCCAAGTATTAATTCCTCTAACTTTTTCATGAAAAGTTTTCTGATAATGGTCAATAGATAATCTTATAGTTAGATTTTTAATATTTGGTAGTTCTTTTAACTTTTTAAACTTTAACTCAATAGGTCTAAGACCATTAGATAAAACTAAAACTTGGAAACCTGAGATTAGTGAAAGGTTAAGCATTTCAATAATATCTGGATTCATAAAAGGTTCTCCTCCCGTGAAGCCAATTGTTTTTGTATCCATTTTATTTTTAATTATTTCATTTATGTAACTTTTTACGCTTTTAAATTTTATATATTTTAGACTATTGTTCGTAGGCGAGGATTCTATATAACACCCTTTGCATTTAAGATTACATAAGGTTCCAGTATTAAACCATAAAGTATCCAATTTCTTTAGCTTAACAAAGGCTCTTGGTTTGCCTTCTTTTGTAAAATTTTTGTTTAAAAAAGTTTTATTATTAAGCATAATTAAATCTATTATGGATAACAAAATATCATATAATTATAATTTAGAAAAAAAAAAAATTAATTTTGTTAGTTATATCATAACTACTTATAATAAAAAAAACTTTGTTTATGACGTAATTAAATCTCTTTGTTTTGAGGGAGGCAGTCATAAAAGAGAATATATTGTTATAGATGATGGATCAAAAGACAATAGTTCATTTGTCTACAAGACATTATCAAAAAAGCTTCCTGGAAAATTAACTCTTGTTAAACGTAAAAATTTAGGAGCATCATATTCTACTAACGAGGCTGTGAAAAAAGCTAGAGGTTTTTGGATAAGGCTATTAGATGGAGACGATTTAGTTACTTATAAGTCTACTTTCTACATGTTATATCTAGCCCATTTGAAAAATGTTAGTTTTGTATATGGCATGATAGCAGAAAAAAAAATTAATCAGTTTGATAAGAATTTAGACTATAAACTTCAAAGCAAAGAAGAAGGGTTAAAGAAATTTATTAGAAACTGTCCTGGAAATTCTAGCGCCATTTTAGTTTCTAAAGAAAGATATATAAAATCAGGAGGTTGTAATGAATCATTTATTTCCCCAGACCAAGTTCTTTTTCTTAGACTTTTTTCTTCAGGTAAAGCAGTTTTTTTGAATAAGGTTGTAGCAAAACTGCCAGAATTAAACTCATCGAGTAGATTATCTGGGCAAGTGAGAAGAAGTAGATATGAGTCAGTTCTAGCCCTTATAAATTTTTGCACAGAAAACCCCAAAGAAAAAAAACAGTTACTTAAACAAGCTTATAAGAGAGCGTTATCAAGAGCAAATAATTATAACAAATCTTTGAATAAAAAATTTTTTTCCTATCAGCTACTCATATATCTTTATTCTAAATTATATATGCCTAATAATTTTAGAGATTTAATGAGGAAGTCATTAAAAGTTTTTACTAAAGCAGAAGCAAATCGTCCTGTATTATGGATGACTGGTTCTGATAAGTTTTCTATATCAAGTAAATATATTAAAAAATAGTATATGTGTGGTCTAGTAGGAATATATTTAAATAATAATTCTAATTTAGAAGAAGAAAGATATGAAAAAGTCATTAATGATATGGCTACTGTTCAAAAGCATAGAGGTCCTGATGATAAAGGTGTATTTGTGAATAAACAGGAAAAGCTTGCTTTTGGTTTTCAAAGACTAAGCATAATAGATTTAAATAAAAATGCTGGTCAACCAATGATATCAAAAAATAAGGATTGGTTAATTGTTTATAATGGAGAAATTTATAATTATAGGAATTTAAGAAAAGAATTAAATTTTAAAAATAGCTATTGGCAAACTAACTCAGATACTGAAGTATTATTAGAATGCATTGCAAAATTTGGATTTTTAAAAACTATAAAAAAATTAAATGGAATGTTTGCAATAGCAGCTTTTTCTTTTTCAAATAAAACACTTTGGTTAGCAAGGGACAAATTTGGAGAAAAACCATTATATTATAATTATAATCCAAATGAGGGATTTTGTTTCTCATCAGATATAAAATCTTTTAAATTTTTTCCTGGTTTTAAAAAGAATATTAGCATGGAAGGTTTTGCACAATACATAAGATATGGGTATGTTCCAGATCCTCTTTGCATTTTAAAAAATACTTATAAATTAGAGGCTGGAGGTATTATCAAGTTTGATAAAAAAAATCTTATAAAGAAAAAGAAGTATTGGGATAGTTTCAAAGAGTATGCAAAAGGGACAAATGCAAAGTATAAAGGTAAATTTGATGATGCTAAAGAAGAATTGAAGGAAAAAATAGATATTTCTACTAAGGCAAGACTCATTTCAGATGTTCCATTGGGTATTTTTTTATCAGGAGGTATAGATAGTTCTAACATAGCATTATCTTTAAAAAGACAAGGTATTCAATCAAAAACATTTTCTATAGGCTTTTATGATAAGAACAAAAATGAACTAGATTATGCAAACCAAGTAGCAAAGATTTTAAAAACAAACCATTCTTTTCGATATATTGACGAAACTGACTGTATAAAAAATATTTATAGTATAGCGGATGCCTATGATGAGCCATTTTCTGATCCTTCACAAATACCTACTTATATTTTATCAAAATATGCCAGAAAAAAAATTACAGTTGCCTTGTCAGGTGATGGAGCTGATGAATTATTTTGCGGTTATCCAAGATATAAAAGTATAAATAACTTTTGGGAGAATATAAAAAGACACCCCAAAAAATTAAAAGAAATATTTAATATAATGTCTATAAGCTTAAGTGCATCAAAGTATAAAAAAATTAGATCAATAGGAAAAAAGTTTAGAAAACTTAGCCATCTAAGTTTAGATAGTATTTATAGAGATGAAATGTCTAGATGGAGACCCGATGAAAATATATACAAAAATAGTTTCCTAAAAAATAGTTTTTTTGATTACGAGTTTAATAATAAAGAATTAAACTTTTCTAATATAAGATATTTAATGTTAAAAGACTTAATTACCTATTTGCCAAGTAATTTGTTAGTCAAAACAGATAGAGCTTCTATGGCCAATAGTTTAGAAATAAGAAGCCCTTTCCTTGACTCTGATCTAGTAAGTTTTGCATGGAAACTTCCTGATAATTACATTTCTAAAGGAGGAGAAAAAAGTATTTTGAAATCGATTCTTTTAGAAAAAATTCCCTCGCAAATAGTATATAGAAAAAAACAAGGGTTTGAACCTCCTTTAGAAAAATGGTTGCCAGGAGAACTGAAAAGTTGGGCATATGATTTAATAGAAAAAGAGGATGATTTATTAGACAAAAAAAAATGTATTCAGCTAATGCAAAGGCTTGAAAAGGGAGAAAAAAAATTGACTTACAAACTTTGGACTATAATAATGTTTAAATCTTGGAAAAATTTATTTTTTTCTTAAATTAGCTGCTTTAAAAAAAGGAAATTATTTGTCTGTAAATAAAATTAGAAACTTTGCTATAATTGCTCATATAGATCACGGAAAATCTACTTTGGCAGACAGACTTATTGAGTTTTGTGGAGGTTTATCAAGTAGAGAGATGAAACAACAAGTTTTAGATTCAATGGAAATAGAAAGAGAAAGAGGCATAACCATAAAAGCGCAATCTGTTAGGTTAGAATATAAAAATCATAAAGGAGAGAATTTTATATTAAATCTGATTGATACACCAGGCCATGTAGACTTTAGCTATGAAGTTTCCAGATCTATGGCTGCTTGTGAAGGTGCGCTTTTGCTAGTAGATGCTACTCAAGGAGTAGAAGCTCAAACATTAGCTAATTCTTGGTTAGCAATAGAATCTGATTTAGAAATAATTCCTGTGCTAAATAAAATTGATTTACCTTCGGCTGAACCAGAAAGAATAAAAGATCAGATAAAAGATATTATTGGGATAGATGTTGAGGATACTTTATCAGTATCTGCTAAAACAGGTTTAGGGATTGCTGCTGTTATTGATAAATTAATTAGCAAACTACCCCCTCCTCTAGGCAAGGATGCCCATCCACTTAGAGTTCTTTTAGTAGACTCATGGTATGATACTTATCTAGGAGTAATGGTATTAGTCAGGGTTGTAGATGGAACTTTAAAAAAAGGAGATAAAATTAAACTTCTTTTATCAGACACAGAATATCAAATAGAAAAAGTTGGAGTTTTTAGGCCAAAACCTGAAGAAGTATCTGAACTTAAAGCTGGAGAGGTTGGATTCATAACAGCTAATATAAAAGAAATTTCCCAGGCATGGGTAGGAGACACTATAGTTAATAGTAAAAATTTACATAATGTAAAACCTTTACCTGGTTTTAAGCCTAGTATGCCAGTTGTTTTTTGTGGCCTATACCCTATTGATGCTTCTGATTATGATCATTTAAAAGATTCTTTAAATAAACTAAAATTGAATGATAGTTCTTTCACCTTTGAAAATGAGTCCAGTGTAGCTTTGGGATTAGGATATAGGTGCGGTTTTTTAGGTTTGCTTCACTTAGAAATTATACAAGAAAGACTTAAACGAGAGTTTTCTTTAGACCTAGTAGTAACGCCGCCAAGTGTAGTTTATAAAGTAAAGAAGACCGATGAAAAATTAATAAGCATTCATAATCCTGCTGACTGGCCAGAAAAAACAAAAATCATAGCTATAAGTGAGCCTTGGATTAATGCTACTATATTTTCTCCTGACAAATATTTAGGAGGAATTTTAAAACTATGCATAGAAAAAAGAGGAATTCAAAAAGAAATTAACTTTACAGGAAACAGAGTTATGATTAGTTTTAACCTACCACTAAACGAAGTTATATTTGATTTTCATGATAGAATTAAATCTATAAGCCAAGGGTATGCTAGCTTTGACTATGAAATTATTGATTATAAAGTTGGAGACCTTGAGAAAGTGAGCATATTGGTTAATGGAGAAAATGTAGAAAGCCTAGCTTTTATATCACACAAAGAAAAAGCGGTATTAAGAGGTAGAGCCATATGTAATAAATTAAAAGATAGTATACCAAAGCAGTTATTTAAAATTGCTATTCAAGCAGCAATAGGATCAAAAGTTATTGCAAGAGAAACCATAGGGTCACTCAGAAAAGATGTAATTGCCAAATGTTATGGAGGAGATGTCACTAGAAAGAGAAAGCTTTTAGAAAAGCAAAAGGCAGGTAAAAAAAGAATGAAACAAGTTGGCAATGTAAATATTCCTCAAGAGGCATTTTTGGCAGCCATAAAGCTAGATAGCTAAAATGAAAAAAATAAATGCCCTATTGATCCTCCCATCAAATTCTACAGGAGGAGCGGAAAAAGTTTTTCTTTCTTATTTTAAAAGTTTTAAAAGCTCTAAAATAAATTTGAAATTAGTTCTTACAAATAACAAATATTATTCAAATTTAGATAAAAGTTTTTATATAAAGCAATTTAACTATAGCAGATTTATCTTTTGCCTTCCAAAATTAATTAGTTTTATAAATAAAGAAAAATTTGATGTTGTGCTATCTACATTTCCAAATATTTCTGTTGCGCTTATATTTTTAAAAATAATTAAGTTTTGTAATATAAAAGTCATAGTAAGACAACCTAATATGGTTGAACCTTCTATGAAAAATAAAACCAAGTTAATTTTTCTTAAATACATATATAAGCGTGTCATTAAATATGCTGACGCTATAATAGTAACTTCTAAATATATGTATAAAGAGGCTTTAGCTAATCAAATTAATAGAAATAAAATTTATTTATTGTCTAATCCAATTAATCCATGCATAACTAGGCAAGGAGTTTCTCCTTTAAGAACAAAAGGAAAAAAAATAAAACTAATTTTTGTAGGTAGATTAGTTTATCAAAAAGGTATTGATAGAGTATTGCATTTTTTTAAAAAAAATTCAGATCTTGAATTAATTCTAGTTGGAGATGGAGAAGAAAAAGAAAAACTAATGGCAATGGCAGAAAGGTATAATAATGAAAATAACATAACTTTTTTAGGACTAAAAAAAAACCCTTACAATTTAATTGCAGGGGCTGACTACTTCTTACTTCCTTCTAGATGGGAAGGTCTTCCTAACAGTGTTTTAGAGTCATTGGTCTTAGGTACACCTGTAATTTCTTTTAAAAACATTTTTGCCTTAAAAGATTTTAAAAAAAATCTAAAGAATAATAGTATAGTACTATGTGAAAATGAAAAAGTATTAGAAAAATATCTTTTTACTTTAAAAAGAAGAAAAGATTATATTAAACCAAAACTAAGAAAATCTCTTTTAAAAAACTATGTTTCTACAGATAGCTTTCAAAAAATCATAAATAAAATCATAATAAATTTAGTATGAAAAATAATAAAAAAATTCTGCACATCATAGCTTCTTTAGGTAATGGCGGAGCAGAGAGACAATTAATAGAGTTATTAAAGTATAACAAAAATCATGCAGTATTACTATTGTGTGATGCGGGAATATATAAAAAAACATTAAAACTTTATGGAATAAAGTATTGGGAGCTAGAGGTTAAAAATAAGCTTTTTATTTTTTTTAGGTTTTTTTCCTATATAAAAATATTGGAATTATTTAAACCAGATGCAATTCAAGCATGGATGTATAATGCTTGTCTTTTTTCAACTTTTTGTAAACTTCTTAGCTTTAACACAACACCTATAATATGGAGTATTAGGTGCTCTAACATGATTACTAAGCATTACTCTTATATGTTAAAATTGACTATTTTATCTTGTAAATATTTATCAAAAAAAGCTGATAAAATTATATATAATTCATATTCTGGAATGAAACATCATATTAGTATTGGGTTTAATAATAAAAAAAAGACGATTATTTTTAATGGGGTAGATAAAAAAAAATTTAAATTTAATAAGACTATAAGAAAAAAACTAAGAAAAAAATATAAAATTAAACCTTTAGACATTGCTATTATTTGTGCTGCGCGAGTAGACCCCATGAAAAATTACAATAACTTGCTTAAGGCTTTTCAAAAAATAGATAAAAAAAATATAATAAATTTAAAATTAATTATAATTGGGAAAGATACTGAGAAGCTTAAAATACCAAAAGATTGTTTGGCACTAGGAATGAGAATGGATATAGAAAAATATTATAATATGGCGGATATGATTATTTTACCTTCATCTTTTGGAGAAGGATTTTCAAATGTATTAGTGGAGGGAATGTTAACAGGGTTAATACCTATTGCCACAGATGTTGGTGATGCAAGGCTAATTATAGGTAATACAGGTTATATATTAAAAAAATCTAATCATGAGAATATAGCAAAATTCCTATTTAAATTATCAGGTATAAATAAAAACACTTTTGCAATTAAAAGAAAAAAAGCAATATTAAGAGCAAAAGAAATGTTCTCAAACGAAAAAATGTTAAAAAAATATAATGACATATATAAAGAGGTATTAAATTAATGTGTGGTTTCATAGGATTAGTTAGTGCAAAGCCATTAGTAAGAAACTCTTTTATGGATAATCAATTTGGTAAAGCATATCTGCATCTGAGATCAAGAGGCCCGGATGAAAAAGGAATTTGGACAGACAGATATAGTTATTTATTACACACTAGACTAAAAATATTAGACTTAAGTCCTTTATCAGCTCAGCCTATGGTAAAAAATAATTATGTTATTTGTTTTAATGGAGAGATATATAACTTTCAAGAGATAAAAGATAAACTTACTAAAAAAGGATATTTTTTTAAATCAACAGGCGACACGGAAGTTATACTTCATGCTTGGCAGGAATGGGGAGAAGAAATGTTGCAAAAGCTAGACGGAATGTTTTCCTTTGCAATATTGGATAAAAAAAATAAAAATTTATTTTTAGCTAGGGATAGGTTTGGAAAAAAGCCCTTAATTTACAGTATTAGAAATAATAATATTTATTTTGCTTCCGACGTAAGAAGTTTGAGTTGCATAACTGATGTTGGAGAAATTAATAAAAAAGCTATACATAGTTTATTTAGATTTAGGTTTATTCATGAGCCAATGACTATTTATAATAATTTTTATAAGCTACCACCAGGAAGTTTATTGTGTTTTAATAAATATGGAAAAAAAATTAGATACTGGTATAGCTTAAAAAAGCCTACGATTTCTTCTCATAAAATTAATGCACAATCCATAAAGTCTACTATAAAGAATGCTGTAAAAAAAAGATTAATCTCAGATGTTTCTATAGGTGTTTTTTTATCTGGTGGGATAGATTCTGCAATTATTTTGCAAAGCCTGGCAGAAATGGGAAGAAAAATACCTACTTATACTATAGGTTTTAAGGATGAAGTTGATTATTATAACGAGTCTGAAAATGCAAAAAAAATTTCTAATTATTATGGATTTGAAAACAAAACTATTTTATTAAACTCTAATAAAGTTAAGGCTTCTATAAATGATGTTTTAGATGCAAACGACGAGCCTTTTGCAGACTCTAGTAGTATCCCTACTTATATGATTTCTGAAGCAGTTAAAAATGATATTAAGGTTGCACTTACGGGTGACGGAGGCGATGAATTATTTGGGGGATATAGAAAATATTCTGCTTACAAGTGGACAGCAATAATGAAATTACTACCTGATAAATTTAAAAAAAAAATTGCATTAACATTACCTGATAGTAAAAATAATTTTTATTTAAATAATTCAAGAAAGCTCAAACGTTTATTAGAAAGTTACCATAGTGATTTTAAAAAGATGCAAATAAACTTATTGGATCAGATTAGTAAAGAAGATTTTAATGAATTATTTGGAATTAAAAAAAAAGATCCTCCAAATAAATTATTTAAAAATACTGATACATTTGATGATCCTCTAAATAATGTTTTAGCTAGAGATTTTTGTTTTTCATTGTTAGGAGATATGCTGGTTAAGTTAGATAGAAATTCTATGGCTAATAGTTTAGAATTAAGATCACCTTTTCTAGATAAAGACTTAGTTGAAAAAAGCTTTAACATTCCTGGAAAAAATAAAGTAGGATTTTTTAAGGGAAAAAAAATATTAAAAGAATGTTATGAAGGTTATATTCCCAAATGGTATTTTAATTTACCTAAAAAAGGTTTTGAAGTTCCTCTACAAAGGTGGTTAAAAACAGATTTAAAATATTTAGTAAATAAATCAACTGAAACTAAAGTTCTAGAAAGTTTAAATATAAAAAATAAAAATATTATTAATAATTGGAAAGAGGGTTTAATGAAAAATAATAAAGATAATTCTTGGAAAATATGGACATTAGTAGTTTACTCTCATTGGGCAAGAAAAACAAAATTAATATAAGTTGATAATAATGAAAAAAAAAAAAATATTATTTTTTGTTTCAGAGGATTGGTACTTTTTGTCGCATAGAATTCATTTAGCTAAATACTTAATAAAAAAAGGATATGAAGTAAGTGTTAGCTGTAAAGATACTGGTAAAATTGAGTTAATAACAAGTCAAGGAATAAGGTGTTATAATCTTAATATTAATAGAAAGTCTTTGTCATTATATAACTTTATTAGTGAAATATTATCTTTTAGAAAAATATTGAAAATAGCAAATGTTGACATAGTTCATTTTATTTCACTAAGACCAATTGCGGTTGGCATATTAGCTTCTTTTTTTATTAAAAAAAAATACTTTGCTACTTTTACCGGTATGGGTTTCTTATTTATTAAAAAAGGATTTTTGGCATTCTTTATAAAATATTTAATAATGAAGCTGATAAAGTTTTTCATAATTTCAAATAAATTAAAAATCATAGTGCAAAATCAGGATGATAAAAAACTTTTATTAACAAAGTTTAAAATCTATAAAGAAAATATTAATATTATTAGAGGCTCTGGCATTGATATTAATCATTATAATTATTCATATGAGAAAAAAAACAAGATTATTAAATTAGCGTATGCTGGTAGATTATTAGAAGATAAAGGTATTTTTTGGTTAATTGAATCATTTAAGGAAGCAAAAAAAATAATTAAGAATATTAATTTGCATATAGCAGGATCATTTGATAAAAATAACCCTACAAGTATTTCAAAATCATATTTCAAATACATAAAAGGTATTGACGGCATTTATTATCATGGGGATATAAAGGATATTAGAAACTTTTGGAAAGAGTCAAATATAGCTGTTTTACTAAGTAAAAGAGAAGGTTTGCCGATGAGTTTAATGGAGGCCGCATCTATAGGTAGAGCTATTATTTCTACAAATGTTACAGGCAGTAAAGAAATAGCAATTAACGGCTATAATGCCATCACAGTTGACCCAGGAGACATAATCGCAGCAAAGGAAGCAATAATTAAGTTATCTAAAAGTAAAAAGTTAAGAAAAGAGTATGGCTTAAATAGTAGAAAGTTGGTAAAAAGTGATTTGCAACTTGAGCATATATGTAATCAATACTATAAACTATATAATATATTTTAATTATGATTAATAAAGAATTAAAAATTTCTATAATAGGGCTAGGTTATGTTGGTCTACCACTTGCAATTGGTTTTTCAAAGAAATATCAGGTTACGGGGTATGATATAAATACCTCTAGGATTAGAGAGCTTAAAAATGCTATAGATAGAACTCATGAGATAAAAAGTAAGAAAGACTTAAAAAGTAAAAATCTTATTTTTAGTAATAATAGTTTAAGTATGGTTGGTTCAGATTTTTTTATCATTACTGTCCCAACACCTATAACTAAAAAAAATGAACCTGATTTATCAATTATTAAAAAGGCAGCTATAACAGTAGCAAAAGTTATTAAGAAAAAAGCTATAATAGTTTTAGAAAGTACTGTATACCCAGGTGTTACTGAAAACTTCTTAGTTCCCATAATAAAAAAAAACTCAGGATTAGAATATAAAAAAGATTTTTTTGTTGCATATAGTCCGGAAAGAATAAATCCAGGAGAAACTAAGTATAAGCTTACTAATATTAAAAAAGTAATTGGAGCAGATAATAATACAACCTTAAAAAAAGTGGGTAATATTTATAAGAGTATTATTAAAGCCGGTATTCATAAAGTTTCTAATATTAAAGTAGCTGAAGCATCAAAAGCAATAGAGAATGCTCAGAGAGATATAAATATAGCTTTTGTAAATGAGGTCATGATGCTTAGTAAAGCTTTAAAAATAAACTCTAATGAGGTGTTAGAGGCTGCCGCTACTAAGTGGAATTTTCTTAACTTTAAACCTGGCTTAGTAGGAGGACATTGTATAGGGGTAGATCCATACTATTTAGCAGAAGCAGGAAGAAAAGTTAATTATAAAACTGAGATTATACTTGCTGGCAGAAAGGTAAATGACAGTATACCAAACTATTTATTTAACTACATAAAAAAAAAATTAAAAAAAAAATCAAGAATTTTATTATTAGGATTATCCTTTAAAGAAAATGTAAGTGATATAAGAAATTCTAAGTCTGCAGAACTAGCCAATAAAATAAAAAAGGCAAATTTTATCTTAGATTGTTATGACCCAAATATTAATAGAAAAGAATTAAAAAAAGAGTATGGTATTTTTCTAAAAAAACCTTCAGGAAAGTATGATTGTATAATAGTTGCTGTTGCTCACAGTCAATTTGTTAAAATGAAAACAGAAGAGATTATAAGTATTCTTAAAACGAAATGTTTAATTATAGATATAAAAGGAATTTGGAATAAGAAAATGTTTTCTCATGAAACTGAATATTGGTGTTTGTAATGGAAATAACAAAAAGAAAAAAAAGCATCAAAAGTTTTTTTAATTCTTCTAACTTCAATAGGTTGAAGTGGTTAAACAAAGCCAAAACTTTTCATAAAGAAGATATAAAGTTTTTAAAGGAAATTATATCTGAAGGATCTAATGTTTTAGAGTTAGGTTGCGGTAATGGGCAGCTTCTTGCTTCTTTAAAGCCTAAACATGGAATAGGTATTGATTTTAGTAAGAAATTGATAAAAGAAGCAAAAGGAAAACATTCATCTTTAACTTTTATTGAAGCTGATATAGAAAGCTTGCCAGCAAATATAAAAAGAACAAAATTTGATTTTGTAATAGTATGCGATACTATTGGGTATTTAGAAGATGTGGAAGAGACACTTTCTAATCTACACCGTTTCTTTGATGAGGATACTAGATTAATAGTTTCTTATTACTCACCTTTATGGACGCCTTTATTAAACTTTGCATCACTTATTAGGTTAAAAATGCCTAATATTAATTCTACGCTACTTACTCCATCTGATATTTTTAATTTTTTAAAAGGGTCTAATTTTGAAACTGTTAGAATGGAAAGAAAAATTCTAGTTCCTTTTAGTCTCTTAGGTATTGAAAGAATAATAAATAGGTATTTAGCCTGTTTACCATTATTTTCAAACATTTGTTTAAGGCACTATAATATTTCTAGATCATTGAATGCTGTTAGGAGAAAGAATAAAAAATCAGCTAGCATAATTATACCTTGTAAAAATGAGCTGGGTAATATTAAAGAAGCTATTAATAGAATCCCAAAATTTACGGAAAAAATAGAAGTAATATTTGTAGAAGGTAATTCTAGTGATGGTACTTGGGAAGAAATATTAAAAGTAATTAATAATAATGATTTTAAAAAAAAAGGAATTTCAATAAGAGCTTTTAAACAACCAAGTTCAGGAAAAGCTGACGCAGTTTTTTTTGCTTTTGAAAAAGCTAAAAATGATATATTAATTATTTTAGATGGGGACTTAACCGTTAGTCCAGAGTCTTTAGTCAAATTCTGGAAAAAAATTTCTACTGGACAAGCAGAGTATGTAAATGGTTCAAGGTTAGTTTATCCTATGGATAATAATGCTATGAGATTTTTAAATTACCTAGCAAATAAAATTTTTTCAATATTGTTTACCTGGTTATTAGGACAAAGGTTTACAGATACTTTATGTGGAACTAAAGTTCTTAGTAAAAAAAATTATATGAGAATAAAGAGAAAAAATGAAGATTTAGGAAATTTTGATCCTTTTGGCGATTTTTTTATTATTTTTGGAGCATCAAGGCTTTGTTTAAAAATTACTGAAGTTCCTATAAGATATAAGGCAAGAGTATATGGAGAGACTCAAATCTCAAGGTTCTCTCACGGAATACTTTTAATTAGAATGCTAGTTTTTGCGTTTTTAATGATTAAAGCAATCTAATAATATTTATGAAAACATTAGTTTTATATGCTTTAAATTTTTTTGATTTTTTTTATAAAAAAAAATTATTAACCCATTTAAAAAAAGTTATGAAAGGTAATGATAATATTTTTTTTGATGTAGGGGCACATCGGGGAGAGACTGTTAAAATGATCGTAAATAACTTTAATGCAAAAGAAATTTTTGCTTTTGAACCTTTAAAATCTAATTTTAATAGGCTTAAAACAAACACCTCATCTATTAAAAAAAATAAAAATATTAAAGTTCAATATTTTAACTTTGCATTAGGGGTAAAAAAAGAAAGAAAAAACATTAAGGAGATGATAGAAACTTCATCTTCTACATTCAACCCAATTGATACAAAATCTAAATATTTTAAAAGAAAAGTTTTTCTTTTAGGAGGAATATTTAAAAAAAATATATATAAGGAGAGAGAAGTTTTAGTAGAGAAAGCTAAGGATGTAGTTATAAAATGTAATATAAAAAAAATTGACTTGCTTAAAATAGATACTGAAGGTTTTGAGTTTAATGTTATAAAAGGATTTCAAAAGGAATTAAAAAAAGTAAGAGTTATTCTATTTGAACATCATTATGACTTAATGATCAAAAAAGATTACAAATATCATGATATTAACAATTATTTACTTAATAATAATTTTAAACTTTTATTTAAGTTTAAAATGCCTTTCAGAAAAACTTTTGAATATCTTTACTTTAATGAAATAATTAAATGATATACAAAAATATAATTTTGATTTCATTGGCCTTTTCTATAAGGGCTATTTATATTTTTTTTCAAGATATAAAATCATTAGATGGTTTAATAGAAGATGAAATAATGTATTGGGTAAATTCGTTATCTTTTATAGAAACAGGAAAATTAAATGAAAACATAATAAATGAGAGAATGCCAGGAGTATTTTATTATTTTAAAGCATTAATTATTTTGGCTTCTAAAAACTTGCTATTTGTAATTTTAATACAAGCATTAATTGACTCATTAAGCTGTTTAATGCTTTATAAAATAACTGAATTAGTTTTGCCTAAATATAAAAAGATTGTTTTTGGTTTTGCTTCTTTATCGCCGTTAATGATCATTTTATCATCACAAATATTATCAGAGACTATTTTTTTATTTATCTTTATAATTTTTATTTACTTTTTATTGAAAGTTTTACTAACAGAAAAAAATATATATATAAATATAGCATTGGCAGGATTGTTTTTAGGGCTGTCATGTAATATTCGTTCTATTACATTTCCATTAATTTTTTTATCTATTATACCTTTACTTATAGTGCTATTAAATAAAAGAGTAAAAAATTTCAAATTATTTTTATTATCTAGTTTATTTTTAATTTTTGCTATAATGCCTATATATAATAGATTAAATAATAATTTTAAAAATCATGAAAGTTTTTCTTTAACGACTCAAACGGGAACTCATATGGCTTATTGGGTTACGCCTTTAATTTTATCTGAAACTAAAAATATTAATAGAAATGAAGCTTTAGAGATAGTTAATGAATACAAAAAAAAATATACTTTTAGTGAAGATGCTTTTCAAAATGACCTTAAATTAAGAAAAATTAGTTTTGAAATTCTGTCTGAAATAAATAAAATAGAATTAATATATTATTGGGTTCGTGGAATCGTTCTTAATTTAACAGCTCCATCAATATTAATTGATAAAAAATTGAGAACCCTGCCCCACCCATCTTATTATGAAGCCGGGAACCTTATGCTTTGGTTAAAAGCTTTAGTAAAAGATTCAAGTTATTACAATTATCTCTTTTTAATTTTAGTAGCCGCTATTACTTCTATTTATACTTTGCTATCTTTATTTATAGGGCCTATAATTGTTTATCAATTAAATAGGACTATATTTAGTTTAACATTATTGTACGTATTATATTTTATGTTTATTACGGGGCCCGTTTTATCGCCCAAATACATTTTTCCTATTTTGCCATGTATTTTCTTTTATCAAGGTATAACATTTTATGAATGTTATAAGTATCTAAGAAAATTTATTAAAATTTAAAAATTATTTTTTTTCATGAAATCATTTATGGTTTGTTTAAGGCCTTCTTTTATATGAATGCTAGGGGACCATCCTAAGTTTCTAATTTTAGTAATATCTAATCTTTTAAGTAATGTTCCATCTGGTATATCTGTATTAAAAATAAAACTACCTTTCCATCCTACTATACCTGATATTTCTTCAGCTAATTCAATTATTGAAATATCTTTTGAAGTACCTACATTTATTGGTTCGTCACTAGAATAGTTTTTAGTAAGAAAGCAAACAGCGTCAGCAAGGTCATGAACGTGTAAAAATTCTCTTTTTGGTTTTCCTGTTCCCCAAATTTCTACAAATTTATTTTTTTCAATTTTAGCCTTTGTTATTTTATTTATCAAAGCAGCCAATACATGAGAAGTTTGAGGGTTGTAATTATCATTATCTCCATAGAGGTTTGTGGGCATTACAGTTATAAAGTCTTTATCATGCTCTTTAAAATAATAACTGCATAGTTTTAAGCCAGCAATTTTTGCTAAAGCATAACCTTCATTAGTTTTTTCTAAAGGTTTTTTTAATAGTTCTTCTTCTTGAATAGGTTGACTTGCATCTCTTGGATAAATGCATGAAGATCCTAAAAAAACTAATTTTTCTACATTATTTTCAGCAGATGATTTTATAATATTATTTTGTATCATAAGATTATCATACAAAAAACTTGTCTGATTAGAGCTATTGGCTAATATGCCTCCTACTTTAGCAGCTGCTAATATTACGACATTTGGAGATTTCTCTTTTATCCAATTATTAGTCTTTTCTTGTTCAACTAAATTTAGTTCGGTTTTCTCAACTGTTTGGATAAGGCAGTTTTCTTTTCTTAATCTCTTTACTAATGATTTCCCAACCATACCATTATGTCCTGCAACCCAAACCTTTTTTCCTTTAAGTTCAAATTTATAATTTTTTTTTTCCATCTATTTAATTGATTCTATATCTTTTTTAACCATTTCAGATATCATTTCTCTAAAAGTAATTTTAGGTAGCCAATTAAGTATTTCTTTAGCCTTAGTTGCATCACCTTCAAGATAATCTACTTCAGTTGGTCTAAAATATCTTTTATCTATCTCAATTAACACCTTTTCATTGTCTTTATTTATACCAACTTCTTTTATTCCTTTACCTTTCCAAGAAATAGTAATACCTACTTCTTTAAAAGCTATTTCACAAAACTCTCTTACTGTATAACTCTTACCTGTCGCTAATACGAAGTCTTCGGGTGTATTATGCTGTAAAATTTTCCACATACCTTCAACGTAGTCTTTGGCATGTCCCCAATCTCTTCGAGCATCTAAATTTCCTAGCCATAACTTATCTTGTTTTCCTTTTAAAATATAGGCTACAGCACGAGTTATTTTTCTAGTAACAAATGTCTCTCCTCTTAGAGGGCTTTCATGGTTGAATAAAATCCCATTAGCTGCAAATATACCATATGCTTCTCTATAGTTAACCGTAACCCAGTATGAATAAAGCTTTGCTGCTGCGTAAGGGCTTCTTGGTTGGAAAATAGTTTTTTCATTCTGAGGAGGAGGGGACTTACCAAACATTTCTGAGGTTGATGCTTGATAGAACCTAACTTTATTTTCCAAATTTAAAGTTCTTATTGCTTCAAGGAGCCTAATTGTTCCTAAGGCATCTGAGTTAGCAGTATATTCTGGAGTTTCAAAGCTTACTTTTACATGGCTTTGTGCTCCTAAATTATATATCTCATTTGGCTGAATTTTTTGAATAATTCTTATTAAATTAGATGCATCAGTTAAATCACCATAATGCAATATGAAACTAGGTTTATTCTCGTGTGGATCAACGTAAATATTCTCTAATCTCCCTGTATTAAAAGAGGAGGAGCGTCTTTTTATGCCATGAACTTCATAGTTTTTTTCTAGTAAAAACCTAGATAAATATGCTCCGTCTTGACCTGTGACTCCTGTAATAAGTGCTTTTTTTTTTGTCAATGAACTTTTCCTTAATTAATATATAATAATAACTTAAAATAAAAGTATTAACATTAAAAAGTTACTGTAATGAACATGTTTAGTATAAATTTTAACCTAATAATTAAAACAATATTCGCAATTATAGCATCATGGGTTATAATTTCAGCAACGCCATATTTTAGACTAAACGGTCCTCAACCACAGGTAGACACACAAGTTATTTTTTTACATGGGATGTGTGGTATATTTTATTTCTATCAAGCCATTAGGTTTAGTATTGACAGATATGAGTTAAACAAATTATTTCAACCCTTAATTTTTTTTCCTTTTTTAATTGGCTTTATAGGGATAATAGCTAGCCTATTTTCTAAAAATTTTAACACATCTATGTTTGGTTCTGCTCAAATAGGTCAAGGTGTATTTTGGTACTTTGATTTAGCTGTAATGATACTTCTTTTTGCAAACTTAAGTTCAAATATAAAAGTTAGATGGATTATGTTTATTAATCTTTTTATTCTAACATCTGTTGTCTCTATTTTTACTATTTTCCCTTCATGGAAAGGAATACCTCTAGAGTTTTATTATTTTACTGATTATTTGTGTTTTTATGGAGTGTTAACCTATATAGTTTTTACTACTTTAACTAAAAATTTTTATTTTCAAATTTTAGGTTTTTTACTTTTAGGTTATTATTTTACGTTTCTTGATAATAATGCAGCTACAATATGTTGGATTACAACTTTTCTAGTAGGATTTTTTTATTTAACGCTTAAGGTCTTAAATAAATATATAAACACGAAATTTATAATCAAATTCCTTTATTCAGATTATATTTTTACCTTTGTTATATTTCTTTTTAGCGCTTTAGTTTTATTTAGCTCCTTATATTTTTGGTCTACTAATTACAGGTTGCCGCTGGACGTAAAGTTTACAATATTAGAACCAATTGTAGTAAGAGGAAAAATAATTGAGAATAGTTTGGCAGGTTTAGATAGCTTTAAAAATATTCTCATAGGTAATGGATGGGGTATGATCCCAGACTTGCTATTAGAAAATATGAGTTCTTGGCAATATGATCAGTTAAGACTAGGGCTTAATCTACACTTTCATTCACATAACGAATTGGCTGAACATTTTGTGGCATTAGGGTTAATAGGAGGAATTACTTTTCTAGCATATATTTTTTTTATTATTAGAGAGGCAGGTAGAATAAGTTTTTCTTCTAAACTTGGCTGGCTTCTATTTTTTAAAATTAATTGTTTTTGGTTTTTATGGACAGGAACTCTCACAGTATTTGCTATTGCTATAAGTTCTGTAATATATCTGAAGTCAAGTTCGCATAAATATTTAACTAATATATTAAAAAATAGAATTATGTATCAAATAATTTCAAGTTGTATTTCATTATTGATAGGTAGTTCATTGATTTATGCTTCTTATAAATCTTATGCAATAGTAAAAATGAATCCATTGGTCTCCTATGGAAATATTTACGATTATGCTGAAAAAAATATAAACTTATCAAAAAAATGTTTGCCATTTTATGACGATGGCAATAGGTCAGGCTTCCTTTTAGAGAGATTTTTGGCATCATATGGAGCCCATGTTATGTGGATAGAAGAAGACAAAAGTTTTAAATCTTTAATGGTCTTACAAGAACTGCAGTGTAAAGCAAACGATATATTGAGATCTGATAAAGGTAGTGCTCTCCTATTAAGTGTAGCCCTAAAGGTAGATGCTGATTATTATTATAAATTGGGGAACACTGAACAAGGAGTTTCTTATTTTTTAAAATTTTATGATGATTGGTATATGAAGGCAAAATTAATGTCAAAAAATTTAAAAAAAAGAGGGGATTTACTATCTCCTTATCTATCATATGCCATTAATAATGGTAAGAGTAAAGATGCCGTTGAGGTTTGTGATACTCAACCTGAAGGAATTGAAGCCTTCTGTTCCTTAGTGAGAGCATATGAATTGTTAGAAAGAAAAAATTTAAATAAAAATGATATTAGAGAAAGTATTAAATTAATTAAAGATTCTATAGATAAAGGAATTTTTAATGAGTTAGTCCCCCAATTTTGGTGGGAAGGAAATCAACATATTGAAGATCTTGCTTTCTATGGTATTAAGGGAATTCCGCTAGCTCCTGACATTTTATTTTTAATTTCAGACGAAGAAAAGAAGAAACTAGAAGATATGTTAAATTATTTTGAAAATTAAAAAAAATTTGTATTTAGAATTAAACATGATAACAGTTTTGGGCAAAATTAAATTATTTTAAAGATACAGTTAAAATAAAGCATTATTAATTATTTTTAGTTTATAAAAAGGCTTGTCTTCCTAATCATCCCATAAAAATTATAAATAAAATCTAATTTGTTGCATAATTGCAACATTTTATTTTTTTTTAATTATATCAAAAAAAAGAGTGTAATTTTGTGTGACGTTCTATATACTCGTGTTAGTTGTTTAAACAATACGTAGGAGATTTATAATGATTTTAATTAGAAACGCTTTATTGCTGTGTTTATTTGCTTTTAGCACCATAGCAATACAGTTCAAGGCAAACGCTGCTGCCAGTTTATACGGAGTAAGTTGTACAAATACTTCTTATGGAACGCAGTTAGGCGGAAGATATCTTGAACTAAACCCTTTAACAACAAATACCAATGACCAGTTTGCTACATATGGTATGTATACTAGTACAGACTGTGTTTACGGTGGTGCGGGATTAACCAATAGTTCTGCATTAGTTGGTGGAGAAATAGCTAGAGCAGCTGCTAATGCAGTTGTAGGAGCTGTTACAAGTAGACTTTCTTCAGCTATGAACATGGATGCAGATACTGCAGCGCACATGTCTTATAGTTCTAGTGGAGATGGAATAGGTATGGCTGCTAACCATATAATTGGTGGCATGAGTATTTGGACTTCATTTACAAGTTCTAGTTTTGAAAATGATCAGACTTTTACTCAATTTTCCACAGACTCTAATGCTTATGACGCTAACGCAAGTGCATTTACTGTTGGTGTTGATAAAAAAATTGGAAACGTGTTAGTTGGTCTATCTGTTACAACTTTTGACAGTGACATTGATACAAAAGCTAACGGTGGAAAAATAGAAACTACTGGTGAGACTTATGGTATATATGCAGGTCTAAATACAGGTATACTTACCATTTCTGCTGGAGGTGGTTTAGGTGAATATGACGTAGATACTGAAAGAAGAGACATGGGAACCGGAGCAGTAGATATTACTGCCAAAGACGTTACTGCGGATGTTCAGTATTACTTCGTTTCCTTATCAGGTACTATTAATAGAGGAAAGCTAAGTATTTCACCTAGAGTAGGTTATAGAAACTTTGATTTCGATATGCCAGCTTTCACAGATGTAGCACCAGATAACAACTCACCGGCAGCAACTAATACTTTGGGAGCATATGATGCGACCAGAGCTGATATATCAATCGGTGGTAAAACATATAGTTCAGATATGACTGAAGCTGGAGTAAGTATAGCTTTAGCGACTGGTACAAAATTAGTGCCTTACATAGACTTAGCTTATGTAAATGAAGATACTACAAAAGCTGCATATAATACTGAGTTAAGCACAGATGGAGTAGCAGAACTTAACGCAAGTGCTCCTGATGGTTATATGACTTATGGAGGAGGTTTATTATTAAATCTTTCTTCAAAAGCTAGCGGGTATCTGTCTATACAGGAGACAGCAGTTCGTGACGATTTTAGCGAAACGGTTATCTCAGGAAGTCTTAGATTAAAGTTCTAAAACTTTCCCTATAGAGTATTAAACCCTTCCTAATTATTTAGGAAGGGTTTTTTTTTAGTCTAAAGATTTTACCTTTGATTTTTGTACAATTAATATAGTAGCCAAAGGAACAAACATAGTTATAATTAAAATACTTATAAGTAAGTTATCCAAATCAGAATAATTTGCTTTTTCAATTACTTTTCCAATCTCCTTATCTACTACCTCTCTTTTAATTATAAAAACTTTATTTAAATAACTTGTTAAGAGTTCTTTTGCTGAAAGCGCTAAATTAGTGAAAGAAGCAAATACAGCAAAAAAAGTAGCCTTATATTTTGAGGGAGCATTTTTAGCTATCCAAGCCAATAGGGGTATCATTGCAACTTGAGATAGAGGTGATTCAGCAGCAGTATTTAATATAGCTATAAACCTCGCATCAACTATGCCTCCTGTAATAGATGAAGTATAATTATGAAAATTATAGTACATTAAAATACTTGGAAGATACAATATGGCAGAAAGTACGGTAAGTATTGCAAATAATTTAGCAATAGAGGAGTTTACCATAAAATTTTTGAAAATAAGCATTCCTAGCAAAGTTATTGCTGCAGATATTGTAGATAAAAGCGCAAAAAAACTTTGATCAAACCCTAGAATATCAATTTCAAACCAATTTAAACCTGCTCCAGGAGAAGGCATAGATCTAAACGTAAAAATAATAATAGCCGTTCCAATAATGGTTCTTTGTTGTAACTTACTCATAGTTTTAATAAGTAGTCTAATAATAATGGCAATCAAAATTAGTGAGGATAATAATATAATTTCTTTTGAAAGTCTAAAGTTTAGAGAGCCTAAAATTAAAGTAAAAATTACAAAAAAACAACTTCCAATAAATATTTGGTAGTCTAGTTTTTCTAGTTTAAAGGAAGGTGTCTTTAAATCTCTATTCTTCTTTAATTTTGATAATATAACTCCAGAAATAGATAATATAGGTATGATCATCCCAATTAAATAAACTCTAGAATATAATAAATTAAGATTATCTGATAAGTTGATGTCTTTAAATAAATATAGGTTTATTAGCCCAACTATAAGTGAGCCAAATATAATCGCAAATCTTCCATAAAGTTGAACAATTGTATGTTCAGATTTATTTAAGTTATTTGAAGTTATTTTTTTAAATGATTCTTTTTTAAAATCAGGATCTACTGCTTCTACTGTCATAGCATCAGCAACTACATCCTGTAAAACATAACCAACCGGTGAAATAATAGCGCTAATTATAAACCAAGTTTCTGCTTTATAAATACCAATCATAAATTCAGTATTTATAAGTAGGAAATACATTATTAGAAGGCTAAGCGTAATTAAAAATGCTCCAAAGTACACGAAGAAATGTTTTTGATTCCAGTACTTATCTATTAAGAAGCCAACAGGCATCTTAAGCGCCCAAGGAATACCTGCCCAAAATGCAATAGAAGCAATCAAAGATGCAGATAAATTTAAATAGTCCTTAAGAAAAAATATTCCTACTACACTTGTGATACCAGATATACCAGCTGATGCATAAATTAAAAGAGGAGGAATATAAGACCATTTAAGTTTAAACATTATTATCTATTATAAATATCTGCAAACCTTTGTATATCATCCTCTTCTAAATATTTTCCTGTTTGTACTTCTATCATAATTAGATCACTTTTAGATTTATTTTCTATTCTATGAATTTCATTCTTCTTAATAAAGGTTGATTGATTAGTTTTTAAGAAAAATGATTTTTTTCCTTTAGTTATATATGCAGTTCCCTTTACAATTACCCAGTGTTCAGATCTCTTTAGATGCTTTTGTAAAGATATTTTTTGGCCTGGTAAAATTAATAGTTTTTTTACTTTATAATTATCACCATTGCCTAGATTAGTAAAACTTCCCCAAGGTCTTTGAGTCGTATTATCATTAAAAGTCTCTTCTCTTCCATTATTTTCTAATTTTTTTACTATTTTTCTAATGGTTTTAGCATCTCCAATTTTAGTAACCAGTGTAGCATTATTTGTGTTGACTATTATAAGATCTTTAACATTAGAAGTTACTAAAAGTTTGTCACTTGAAAACGTAAAACAATTCTTGGATTCTATATTTAAAACATCGCCTACAGATTTAGATTTATTATGCAAGGATTCAAAAGTCCCTAAATCACTCCACTGCGTTTTTAGTGGTAACACAATCTTATCAAAACTTTTTTCTAATATAGCATAATCTATAGAAATAGGTTTTATTTTTTTCCATATTGTTTTATCTAATAATGTAAACTCATTTTCTGTATATGAATTAATACAGCATTTATTAACTTGCATTAATAAGTTTTTTGTATATTGGTTTAAAAGATTTTTGAGTACACTGTTTTTAACTATAACTATGCCCGAGTTCCAAAATGCCTTTTCTTGAAATAACTTCTGAGCTTTTATTCTAGAAGGTTTCTCAATAAATTTTTTCACAAAAAAGTATTTTTGATTATTCTTTACTTTTTTATAAGAAATATAACCATAATTTTGGTTGGGGTCCTTGCATATTGCCCCTAACACTACTAATTTATTATTATCTGCTATTTCACAAGCTTGTTTGATAGTTTTTAAAAAAGTAGAGTCATTTTTTATATAGTGATCTGAAGGGAAAAAACACATTATTTCATTATCTGAACAGAAATATGATGCTGCAGCACAAGCAGGAGCCGTATTTTTTGGTGATTCTTCTAAAATTATTTTATCTACTTTAAGTTTTGTGTCTCTAATATTTTTCAATATATCAAACCTTTGGTCCTTATTAGAAACTATTATGGGTTGCGAAAATAATAAACTATTTACTCTATTTAGAGTTTGCGCAAAAAGATTGGTATTGGACTGAAATAAATCTACAAACTGCTTTGGTTTGTTTTTTCTTGATAATGGCCATAGTCTTACTCCAGAACCACCAGAGAGAATTATTGGTTTAATTTTCATTTTTATTGGAAATATTCTCTAGGTATTTAATAGTATTCAACAAGTTTTCCTTTTTACTTATGCCTCTATAAGACATTTTAGTCCCAATGGCCCAAACTTTTGGTTTTTCTAAAAATAAATATAGGTTTAATAAATTCCATTTATCGTCCATTTTTGATAATGCTTTAGAGTATTTATAGTCACTTAAAGATCCTATTTTCCTGTTTAATATTGTTGCCAAGGAAGGTCCTATTTTATTTTTAATAGGCATATTAAAATCATGACATGACGAACAATTTTTTTTTACGAATTTTTCACCTTCATCAAGACGCGCATTTTGTAACATATCTTTTATTTTATCTTCATCAGGCAGATTTATTATTTCTTGTTTTTCTACAATACTTTCATTTGCTTCGTTAGTATTTTCAACTATAGCGTAAGAAAGTTTGACTTTACTAACGTCGCTTTTGTGATACAGCAATTCACCCACAAATAATGAAAGAAGATATAGAAGAATTGCTGATAGTATAGCACAAGTTAATTTATTAATTTCAAAAGACATTTTTTACCCTATTGTATATATTAATTATACTATTATAGCGAATTTTAATATAGGTAAAGTTTAAAAATAAAATGACTGATACTTTAATTGTTATTCCAGTAAGAATGGATTCTAAAAGATTTCCAGGTAAACCATTAATAAACATATTTGGGAAAGCTATGGTCTATCACGTCTGGCATATGGCAAAAAAATCTAGAGTTGGAGATGTGTTAGTAGCTTGTTGTGATAAAGAAGTTAAAGATTACTTACTAGAAAAGAAGATCCCTCATATAATGACTAAAAAAAATCATAGAAGTGGAACTGATAGAGTTTATGAGGCTATGAAAAAATATTCTAAAATAAAAAAATATAATTACATTATAAATGTACAAGGAGATCTACCAAATATATCTCCTAAGCACATTAGTAAATTGGCAAAAATAATACAAGTAAAAAACTCCATGATGGCTACATTAGTAACAAAAATTAAAAATAAAAATAAAATTTCTGATAGAAATATTGTAAAAGTAGCTTTAACTAAGAATATTAAAAAATTGAAAGCAATATATTTTTCTCGAAACCCTATACCTTTTAAAGCAAATGAATATTATGAACATGTGGGTATTTATGCATATAATAAAATTATATTAAAAAAGTTTGTTTCTTTTAAAGAAGGATATTTAGAAAGGTTAGAATCTTTAGAACAACTTAGGGCTTTAGAAAATGGGATTGATATCAATTTAGCTGAAATTAATGATGCTCCAATAAGTATAGATACTCCTAAAGATTTAAAGACCTTCATAGAACAAAAGGATAAGATTAAATGAAAAAATATAAAATAGCATATCAGGGAAAACCTGGAGCATATTCTCATATGGCTTGTTTGCAGGCTTTTCCTCAATCTACACCTATATCTTGCGAGACTTTTGAAGAAGTATTTTCTAAGACATCATGTCAAGAAACTGATATCTCTTTAATTCCAGTAGAAAACTCTCAAGCTGGAAGGGTCGCAGATATTCACAATTTGTTGCCCAAGTCAAAACTTGTGATTACAGGAGAATACTTCCATAAAATAAATCATAATTTGCTAGCATTACCAGGAAGTAATTTAAGTAAAATTAGAACTGCTGAAAGCCATTTGCATGCTTTAGCTCAATGCAAAGACTTTTTATCTAAAAAAAAAATTCAAGCAGTTGTAGCTGCTGATACTGCTGGAGCAGCAGAGGATATTTCTAAAAATAAAGATAAAACTAGATCAGCAATTGCTTCTGAACTTGCCGCTAAGATTTATAATCTAATTATTTTAGAGAGAAATATAGAAGATGCAAAACATAATACGACAAGGTTTTTAATAATGAAAGATAAATTGGAAGAAGAAAGAATAAAGAATAAAGATTATATAACTAGTTTTATATTTAAAGTTAGGAATATACCATCTGCTTTATATAAAGCATTAGGAGGTTTTTCTACTAATAAAGTAAATATGCTAAAAATTGAAAGTTATATGCTAAAAGGCTCATTCAATGCTACTCAATTTTTTGCTGATATTGAGGGTCATCCTGAGGATGAAAACGTAAGGTTAGCTTTTGAAGAATTAGGATTCTTTTCTAAAGAGGTCAAGGTTTTAGGATATTACCCAGCTTCAAATTTTAGAAAAAAAAGTTAATTATTTTCTTAACCAATTTTCAATAAGACAAAAAGCAATAGCATATTTTTTTGGAAGTATTATCTCTTTATCCTTCGATAGTTTAAGAAGTTGTTTTTTTGTTACCCAAATAGCATCTTCTATCTCTAGTCTGTTAATTTTTAAATCTAAGGAGTTTGAGGTTGCTTCAAATCCTATCATTAAATTATTAGATATTGGCCAAAACTGAGAAAACTTGTAATTAATATTATGTATATTAAGGCCTACTTCTTCATAGGTTTCTCTTTCTACCGTTTCTTCAAGAGACTCATTAGGTTCGGAGAACCCTGCTAAACACGAGTAAAGTTTTTTTTTCCATATTGCATTTCTTGCAAGTAATATTTTATCTTCGTTTCTTATAAGCATAATTACAGTAGGGTCTATTCTCGGAAAAATTTTATTTCTGCAGGATATACTACTACACTTCAAGGAATGACCTAGATCTGATGATATATTTTTACTTCCACATAAAGCACAAAAAACATTATTTTTATGCCATTTTGTTAAGCTATAAAGGGAGGATATGTAAGGAATAATAGTTTTTTTTGCAAGGTTAAAGCATTCTCTTATATCAGTTAAAGTAAAACTTTTATTAAATAGAATTTTTTTTAACTTTCCTTCAGAAACAGAAAATCCGGCTATAATAGTATTTTTTTCTTTACCTAAAATATATTGATTTTTCTGATTTATATTTAATTTTTTTATATCATCTTTATTACAAGTAAGAAAAAACAGTTCTTTACTAATAACAGCTAACTTACCATTACTTATAAAAAAACACTTATATGAATAATTATTTCCTATAGCTTCTATATTTTTTTTGTTAGAGTCTGAGTTATAGTCAAATTTATTTTTATTAGAAAAAAGATGCAGATATTTCATTTTTTAATACAAACTATTATTAAATTAATTTACATGATATTATTTATTTTGGAAGGTTTAGTTGGGTACATTATTATATTTAATCGGTCAGGTCTGAAAAGAAGCAGCTGGGGTATTTTAGTGTAGGTTAACTAACCTTCCTAAGGAATATTTATGGAAAATTATAGAGTATTAGCTAGACAGTATAGGCCAGTAAGGCTTAATGAAGTAATAGGACAAAATTTTACTGTTACAGCTCTTACAAATGCATTCAATATAAATAAGCTTTCACATGCATTTTTATTTACTGGAATAAGAGGTGTGGGTAAAACTACCATTGCTCGAATAATAGCTATGGGATTAAACTGCAAGATGGACGATAAACCTGTCGCTAATCCTTGTGGCAAATGTGAAAACTGCATACAAATTTTAGAAGATAGGTATGAAGATGTTTTAGAAATTGATGCAGCATCAAATACAAGTGTTGACGATGTAAGAGAAATAATAAGCTCACTAAAATACAGACCTTCAAAAGGCTTATACAAAGTTTTTATAATTGATGAAGTACATATGTTATCCAACTCAGCTTTTAATGCACTTTTAAAAACAGTTGAAGAGCCACCTAGTTTTGTTAAATTTATTTTTTGTACCACTGAAATTCAAAAAATTCCTATTACAATTATTTCAAGATGCCAGAAATATAGTTTAAATAGAGCGTCTATAAAAGAAATATACGATTATCTTTTTAAGATAAAAACAAAAGAAAATATTGATATATCGGATGAAGCTATAAAAATAATTGCCAGAAACTCAGAAGGATCTATAAGAGACAGTTTAACTATATTAGATCAATGTATTCTAGGTGTTGAAAATTCAAAAATAGACTCTTATCAAGTAAACAAAATTATGGGATTTACTAACAATAAAAATTTATTAGACTTATTTAAAAACATAATAGAGGGAAATATTTCTACTTCTGTTGAAGAATTAAATAAAATATATTATCAAGGAGTTGAACCAAGCAAAATCTTAGAAGGATTACTTAATTTAAATTATAACTTAATTTCAGCATTAGCATCTGGTAAAAATAAAGAAATATATGATTTAACTTTATTTGAGAATATATCAAAAAAATGTAATATTCCTTTATTGAACCAGATATGGCAAATGCTAGTCAAAGGTAAACAAGAGATGATAGTTGTAGCTTACCCGATTGAAGCATTAGAAATCACTATTATTAGAATTGCTTATACATGCCGATTGCCTAGTTTAGAAGAAGTGGTTAATAGTATAAAAAAAGAAAAAAATAATGAATTAAATTTAAATATTGATAATAATGAAATAGGAAATGATATAAAAAAAATTTTAGAGATTTTTCCAGATGGGAAAATAGTCAAAAAAGATTAAGATAAATTAGGAGGTTATATATGAAAAACATGGGCGGATTACTGCAACAGGCACAACAGATGCAAAGAAAAATGATGGAAATTGATAAGAGGTTAAATGATATGGAGGTTACAGGGTCTGTTAGTGGTGGTTTAGTAAAGGTTACAATGAGTGGCAAAGGTAATATGAAAAGCATTAAAATAGATCCAAGTTTAAAAGAAGACATTGAGGTTTTAGAAGATTTAATATTAGCTGCATTTATAGAAGCAAAAAAAAATGCTGATAAGTTATCAGAGGAGGAAATGAAATCAGCTACTGGAGGCATGCCAATGCCTCCAGGACTCAAGTTCTAAAATGTATTCAAAAGAAATTGATTTTTTAATAAAATTATTATCAAGTCTTCCAGGCATTGGACCAAGATCAGCTAGAAGAATATCATTGCAGTTAATAGCAAAAAAAAATACACTGATGTTACCTTTAGGGAAAATGATAACTGATGTAGCGAATAAAATAAGTATTTGTATAAATTGTGGGAACTATGATTCTGTAAATCCTTGTAGCATATGTATAAATAATAAAAGAGACAAAAGTATTATTTGTGTGGTTGAGGAAGTTTCAGATTTATGGGCATTGGAAAGAGGAAATTTATATAATGGAAAATACCATGTATTAGGAGGAACATTAGACGCAATGAAGGGAATAAGCCCCGAAAAATTGAATATAGAATCTTTGTTTGAAAAAATAGAAAAACAAAATATAAAAGAAGTTATACTTGCAACTTCTTTGACTACTGAAGGTCAAACTACTGCTCATTATATAATTAGCAAGTTTAAAAATATTGAAACAAAAGTTACTCGTCTGGCTAGAGGGCTACCTGCGGGTGGAGAGTTAGATTATTTGGATGAGGCTACCTTAGGGCAAGCTTTGTTTGAACGTACAATAGTAAAAAATAAGATTAAAGATGAATGATTTAAAAGTTATAGTTGCACCTGACATAAGACTCAATCAAATATCAAAAAGCATTAATTATATCGAGAAGAATATTTCTATAGTATTAGATAAAATGTTAGAATGTATGTATAAAAATAACGGTATTGGTTTAGCAGCTCCTCAAGTGGGTATTTTAAAAAGGCTTATTGTAATTGACTGCAGTAATAACAAGGAAAATAAAAGACCTTTAAAGTTAATTAACCCTGAAATAATTAGTTTTTCTGATGAATTAGCAGATTACGAAGAAGGATGCTTATCTTTGCCTGCTCAGTTTGCAAAAGTTACCAGACCTAATAAAATAAAACTGAGGTATAGAAACTCAAAGGGAGATAAAATAGAGAAAAACTTTATAGGTCTAGAGGCTACATGTATACAGCATGAAGTAGACCATCTGAATGGAAAGTTATTTGTAGACCATATTAGTAAATTAAGAAAAAACATAATTATTAAAAAGCTTATAAAATATAAAAAAAAAATTAATACTCATGGCTAAACCATTAAAAGTAGCGTATTTTGCAGGAGGATCAAAAGACACTTTAAAACCTTTCTACGCTTTAGTTAATAGTAAACACAATTTAAAAGCTGTATATACTAAAATCCCAAAGCCATCTGGTAGAGGTCAAAAAAAATTAATTAATAAATTATTTGATGAAGCAAAAAAAAATAAAATTAAAGTAGAAACTATTAATAATTTTGAAAAATTAGAGGATATTAAAAAAATAAAGTCTCTAAACTTAGATATTATAGTAGTATTCTCCTATGGAATTCTTATCCCTAAGAAGGTTTTAGAGGCCCCTAAGCTTGGATGTATAAATATTCATACATCATTATTACCTAAATGGAGAGGTGCATCACCAATTCAACATACTTTATTAAATAATGATAAAGAGACAGGTTTTACTTTTATTTTGATGAATGAACGTCTTGATGAAGGTGATATCATATTATCACAAAAATTAAAAATTAACTCTACTGATAATTATCAAGATCTGTTAAATAGAATAGTAGATTTAGCTTCTAAAGAACTTGTCACTACCATAGAAAAAATTTTTTCTAATAACATCAAATTATTACCACAAGATCATAATAAAGCTACTTACTGTTATAGAATTAAAAAGGAAGAAACTTATTTAAACTTTGTTAATACTGCTCAAGAAGTTTATGGAAAAATTAGAGCACTCAGTCCATCTCCTGGGGCTAAATTTTATCTTAAGGGAGAATTAATAAAAGCTTTAGAAGCAAAAGTTGAAAATAATACTAAAGAAAATAATAATTGTGGAATTACTTTAGATAATAATTTATTAATTTCATGTAAAGTGGGCACCATAAGGTTAATCAAAATTCAAAGGCCTGGGAAAAAAGTAATGAATGCTAAGGATGTATTAAATGGTTGGCCGATTGGAATTGGAGAGATATTAAATGAAAGATAAAATTAAAAATAAACCAGTTAATTGGGTGGGCGTATTCACTTTATTTTCAAAAGAAACAAGAAGGTTTTTTAAAGTTTATCAACAAACTATATTAGCACCTGCGTTTACATCCTTAATATTTTTTTGGGTAATATCAATAGCGATTGGATCTAGAGTCAACTACCAATTTGATTATATAAATTTTCTTGCTCCAGGACTTGTGATAATGACCATGATGCAGAATTCATTTGCTAATACGTCTTCTTCTATATTAGGCTCAAAAATGCAAGGTAATATTGTTGATTTACTTATGCCTCCTTTAAATTCACATGAAATAATTTTTGCATATGTGGCTGCAGCTACAACAAGATCTTTTTTAGTAGGCATCATTACTTTTTTGGTAATTTATCCTTTTACCACATTAGTATTAAAGTATATTTTTATATTAGTCATTTATTCATTTCTTGGTGCGATATTTTTAGCGCTTCTAGGACTTTTGGCTGGAATATGGTCTGAAAAATTTGATAATATGTCAGGTATTACAAATTTTATAATTAGCCCTCTTACTTTTCTATCTGGTACATTCTATACTATAGAAAGGTTACCCGAACCTTTTTATAGTATTAGTCTATTTAATCCGTTTTATTACATTATTGATGGCTTTAGGTGTTCATTTATTGAATACGTACAGCAAAATTTGGTTTATGGAATAAGTTATATAACTGTGTTAAATATAATAATGTATATTGTATGTTATAAACTATTAAATAAAGGATGGATGCTTAAGGCTTAATTATAAAATGGCTGATTATTTATTATCTACTTATTCAAGAATTAATTTATCTTTTACTCACGGAAAAGGAGCATGGTTATATAGCATAGACAAAAAAAAGTATTTAGACTTTGCATCTGGTATAGCAGTAAATTGTTTAGGACATTCCAACCCTATATTGATAGAGGCACTTAGACAACAGTCTAAAAAACTTTGGCATACCTCAAATCTTTATGAAATATCTGAACAAGAGACCTTAGCTAAAGAATTATGTAAGCTATCTTTTGCTGATAAAGTATTTTTTTGTAATTCAGGAGCAGAGGCAACTGATGGAATAGTGAAAATTATTAGAAGATTTCACTATAATAGAGGAGATAAAAAAAAAAAAAAAATAATTGTTTTCGATAATGCTTTCCATGGGAGAACTATAGCGGGTATATTAGCAGGTTCTAGCAATAAACATAGGGAGGGGTTTTTGCCACACGCAAAGGCTAAAGGAGGTTTTATTAGAATAGAATTTAATAATTTAAAAAGTTTAGAAAAAGTAATTGACTCTCAAACAGCAGGAGTTTTTATAGAACCCATTCAAGGTGAAGGAGGCATCAATGTTGCCACCCTTAAATTTTTAAAAGAAATTAGAAAAGTTTGTAATAGAAAAAAAATTTTAATGGCTGTAGATGAAGTACAATGTGGAATTGGGAGAACAGGTAAATTTTTCGCCCATGAATGGAGCTACATTAAACCTGACCTTCTTAGTACAGCAAAGGGTTTAGGAGGAGGTTTTCCTATTGGAGCAATCTTGTTAAGAAAAAAAATAGCAATGCAAATAAAGCCAGGTAGCCACGGTTCTACATTCGGAGGAAACCAACTGGCAAGCACTGTAAGCTTAGCTGTTATAAAAGAAGTTTCAAAAAAGAAAACTTTAAATAATGTCATAAATATTGGAAATTACATAAAAATAGAAATTAATAAACTAATTAAAAAAAATCCTCATGTTTTAGAAGGCATTTTTGGTAAAGGACTTATGTTGGGTTTAAAATGTAAAGTTTCTAATATTGAATTTGTTGAAAAACTAAGAGAAAAAAGACTTTTAGTAGTTCCAGCTGCTAACAATGTAATAAGGTTGCTACCACCTCTAAATATAAGTAGAGAGGAGACTAATCAAGCACTAGATTCAATTAGAGAGGTAATGAGTGAGTTTTAAAAAAAGAAATTTTATTAACCTATCAGAATTAAATAAAAAAGACATAATAGCAATCTTAGACAGAGCAAAAGAATTGAAAAAGAAAAGAAATGCTAATAAATCAGCTAAAACTCTAAAAAATATTAATTTAGCTATGATTTTTGAGAAACCATCGACTAGAACAAGGGTTTCATTTGAGTTGGCTATCAAGGAACTTGGAGGAGAGTCTGTAATCCTAGATGAAAGCACTACCCATTTAGCAAGAGGCGAAACAATTGAGGACACAGCAAGAGTACTTGATAGGTATTGTCAAATATTTTTAATCAGAACTACTAATCATAATAAGTTGTTACTGTATAACCAGAATGCTAAAGCCCCTATAATAAATGGGCTTAGTAATTTATCTCACCCTTGCCAAATATTATCAGATATTATGTCTTTTGAGGAAAAAAGAGGTAGTATTTATAAAAAAAAAATTACTTGGATGGGAGATTTAAATAATGTTTTATATTCTTGGGCAGAGGCATCCAGAATATTCAAATTTAGTTTATTTGTTGCACATCCAAAAGTAGTTAAGTTAAATAAATCTTTACAGATTTTGGATAAAGAATGTAAGCACATTACATTTACTCAAGATGCTGATATTGCTGCTAAAGATAGCGATTGTTTGATAACAGATACCTGGTTTTCTATGGGTAGTAAAAAAGATAAATTATTAGAAAAACATTTTTTACCTTATCAAATTAATAAAAATACATTAAAAGCAGCAAAAAAAAACGTTGTATTTATGCATTGTTTGCCTGCTAAAAGAGGCAAGGAAGTTACTAAAGATATAATTGATGATAAAAAAGTTTCAATTGTTTGGGATGAGGCTGAGAATAGATTACATGTACAAAAAGCAATTTTGGAATGGTGTTTAAAGAAGATATGATAAATAAGTATTTAGTAATAACTAAAGTTTTTTTATTTTATTGTTTTATTTCAAGCTGTTCATACAAGTTTGAAAACTCAGAAAGTTCTAATTTAGAAAATGTGAAAACTATTTCATTAAATGTTAACTCTTTAGTTATAAATAAAAATATTTTGGGTAATAAAGAGCAAGATTTTTTAATAGAGGAAATTAATAGAATTTTAATTATAAAATTTGAAGATTGGGTTTATAATAAATTTAAAGTTATAGGTGAAGAAAATACAGTCAATATAAATGTTAATCAACTTAATACTGTACTAAAAAAAACTAGCAACAAAAAAAAAATATTTTCAATATTTTACGATGAAAATAGGTTTGCCTATAATATTAATTTTTTGTTTGATATTAATTTACAAAATTATAAAGGTGACAATAAAAAACTTAAAATAAGCTCCAATACTGATTTATTTACAAATAATAGATTATCAATAAGTGAAAGAGGAAAATTAATTAGGAATACTATCAATAGATTGATAAAAAAAATTGACAAAAACGTAGATGAGCAATTCAAAAATGTTATTTTCAATGAATTTGTTATTGCTAATTGATAGTTTCTTTTAATAGTTTTAAAACATTATTTTTTCCATACACTTTAAAAAACGAACCTAATCTGGGCCCGCTGTCTGATCCAAACAGAATTTGATACAATGTTATAAACCACTTTCTTAAGTTTTCAGGAGCAATTTCTTTCCCAACATTGTATATGATTTTCTGATATTCTTCTGCAGAGCAGGCATCATCAAAATTTTTTATTTTATTTATTAATTTAATAATGGCTTTCTTCTCGACATCACTTGGTTTTCTTTTTTTAAGGTGTGGTAAAATAAATTTTTTATAGTATTCTAAAGATAAGAGTATAATTTTATTAAGTTCACTATCCTGTTCTTCCTTTAATGGGTTTTTTAAATAAATTTTAACAAAATCTTTTATTGTTTTAATATTTGAAGTATTTAGAGCGGTTACTAGATTTAGCAGAGAGGTAAATTCAATGGGGTATGAAAACTCTGGTATCATTTCATTATGTATATGCCATACTGGGTTTTCTAAAGCAGACTGAGGGTTGCTAACTTTAGCTTTTTCTAAATTTTTCTTATATTCGTCCATACTATTAGGTATGCAATCAAAATATAACCTTTTTGCTCTTTTAGGATTGTTGTACATGAACAAAGACAAGCTATCAACTGTACCGTACTTAAGCCATTCATCGATACTTAATCCGTTACCTTTAGATTTAGAAATCTTTTCACCTTTTTCGTCCAAGAAAAGTTCATAGCTCATATTAACAGGAATTTTATTATTTATATATTTTGCAATTTGGCTAGATAATTCAAATGAAGGAATAAGATCTTTTCCATTCATCTCATAATCTATATCTAATGAAGACCATCTCATAGCCCAATCTACTTTCCATTGTAGTTTGCATTTTCCTCCTGTTACAAGAGTTTCCTGAAATTTTGAATTTTCGTCTCTATAAGCAATAACTCCATTATTTTTATCAATAACTTTTATAGGTACTTGGAGAACTTTGCCAGTTTTTTGGCTAATTGGCAAAAAAGGAGAATAACTTGCCCTTCTTTCTTTTCTTAGCGTTGGCAGTATTATACCCATTATTTCTTCATAGTTAGTTAAAATTTTAAGTAACTGTGCATCAAATTTTCCTGCCATATAGGAATCTGTGGAAGAAATAAAGGTATAATCAAAACAAAATCTATTTAAAAATTGTTTTAAAAGATTATTATTTCTATCAGCATAACTTTTAAATTTTCCTGTAAAATCTGGTACTGAGCTTAAAGGATAATCAATATATTTGCTTAGCTTATCTTGATAAGGGTAATCCTCTGGCACTTTTCTTAAAGCATCTAAGTCATCAGAAAAAGTAATTAAGGAAGTGGATATTTTTGATATTTTTTTAAAGCAGTTTCTAACCATATTAGTTCTTAAAACTTCAGCAAAGGTTCCGATATGAGGATCACCAGAGGGGCCGTAGCCTGTTTCAAATATAACATTTTTCTTCTCTATCGATTTAGAAATATATTTTTTTATTTTATTTGCTTCTATAAATGGCCATGCTTTTGCATTTTTATACAAATTATTATTCATACTATTACTTTATTTTTTACTTTCCTTTGAAATTAAAGGTAATTGACAAACTGCAAAGATTAATGTTAAGGGCAAAATGCCAAATACTTTAAAACTTACCCAAAAGTCTGTTGATTGAGTGCGCCATACCACTTCATTTACTATGGCTAGAAACAAAAAAAAGCATGACCATCTTAAGGTAAGTTTTTTCCATGTACTTTCTTTTAATTGGAAGGCTTTGCTCATTGCCATCTTTAAAAATAATTTGTTAAACTTTAATCCAGCTAATAAAATAACAGCAAATAAAATATTTATAATAGTTGGTTTAAATTTTATAAAATTCTCTTCATGAAAAAAAAGTGTAAGGCCTCCAAAAAAAATTATGAATACGCCGGTAATAATAGGCATCCATGGAATTTTCTTATCAATATACCAGGCAACAGGAACAGCAATTATTGATGCTATCATAAAATATAAAGTGGCTTGGTAAATACCATAATATGAATTTACAAGAAAAAAGACTATTAGAGGAGTTACTTCAAAAAATAATTTAACGTAAGCTTTCAATTTTTTTCTCCTATGTTTGTACCTAAAAGAGCGTCTATAAAATCTTTTGGTATGAATGGGACCAAGTCTTCAATTTTTTCTCCAACTCCAATTGCATGAATGGGTAGTTTATATTTTTTTGCTATACCTATCAACGAACCTCCCTTAGCGGATCCATCCAGCTTTGTCATAATTATGCCTGTAATACCAATTTTATCTTGAAAAGCTTCTATCTGATTATAAGTATTTTGTCCTATTGTGGAGTCTAAAACAATAATTTTATTATGAGGTGCTCTGTCATCATTTTTTTTAATTATCCTTAACATTTTTTTTAACTCTTCCATTAACTCTAACTTATTATGTAATCTTCCAGCCGTGTCAATTATAAGTAAATTATAATTTTCCTCTATAGCTTTTTTATGTGCTTTAAATACTACTGATGAAGGATCTTCTTCTGGTTTACCAGAAAGCACTTCTACTCCTATTTTATTTCCCCAGGCTTTGATTTGCTCTGTTGCTGCAGCTCTGAAAGTATCTGCTGCGGCAATTAAAACTTTAATATTTTTTAATTTTGCTTTATTAGCTAATTTAGCTATTGTAGTAGTTTTTCCTGAGCCATTTACTCCAAACACCAAAATTACCTTTAGTTCATCTGAAGAATTTAATTCTAGATTATGCTTGCTATAAGCAAACTGAGTTTCTAAATAACTTGAAACTTGATTTCTAATATTATCTTCTGTAAACTTCTTTTTCTTCAAATCTTCAAGTAAAAGTTCTGTAAAAGAAACTCCTAAATCAGACATTATAAAAGCATCTTCTATATTTGATATAGTATCCTGATCTAGTTTTTTTGAAAACAAAGCAACTTTAATATTGTTAGAAGTTTTTTTGAAGTTTTCACCTAGTTTATTAAACCAGCTATTTTTTTTCTCAGAGTTTAAAGTTTTAATTTCACTGGGAATAGATGGTTTATCAATATTTTTTGTTTCCTCGATTTTCGCTTTAGTAAGTTTTTGTTTTATTTCTTCTTTGTTATAATTAAGTTTTTGTTCGCTTACTATTATATTATTTTTATTTATTACAGAGGTTTCTTTATTCCTGTTTTTGCTTACTTCTTGACTGTCCTTTTTTCCAAATTTTTTTCCTATTTTTTTTAACCAACTTTTCATTTTAATTAACCACAAGTTGATTATTAACCACTTTATTGGGCATAATGGTTGCCAGTTCTCCTTTATGCATGCCTTTAGTTTTTACCACAAAATTATTTTCTGTTTTGCCTACTCCAGTATCTGTCTCTATTAAAACAGTATGTTTTTTATAAACTTGCTTTTTTAATAATTTTTGATAGTTTTTTTCTCCTAAACTTCTTAATTCCTTTGCTCTATTTCTTCTTACTTCTAAAGGAACTTGAGGCATTCTAGCAGCAGGTGTACTGGCTCTTTCAGAGTAGGGAAAAACATGTAAATGACTTATGTTCAACATCTCAACATTTTTTAAAGTATTATTAAACATTCTATCATTTTCAGTTGGAAAACCACAAATGAAATCAGCTCCAAAGGTTGCATTAGAAGAGTTCTCTCTAATTTCATTTATTAGTTTTGTAATTTGGCTAACATTATGTCTCCGTTTCATCCTCTTAAGTATTAAGTCATCTAAAGATTGTAGACTAAAATGAAAATGTGGCATTAATCTAGATTCATGCTTTATAAGGTGCAATAATTTATCATCTATTTCTGCAGCATCTATAGAAGATAGTCTTAGTCTAAAAGAAAACTTATTATAAATAAAAATATTTTCTATTAGATCCCCAAGTTTAAAGTTTTTATTGTTATAGTCTTGCCATGAAGTCAAATCTACTCCAGTTAATATAATCTCCTTCACTCCCTTGTTTAAATTAAAAGCTATTTCTTTATTAATTTTTTCTATACTATCACTTTCGCTTTTACCTCTGCATCTTGGAATTATACAAAATGTACATGAATGATCACATCCATTTTGTATTTTTATAAATTTTCTTATACTAGAATTAGAGGGGTTTTCTTTATTTAGTTTATTAAAAACAATTTCACTTTTTTCTCCAACCCTTATATTACTTTTAATATTATTCCACTTATAAGAAGACAATTTATCTTTATTTTTAAACAGATATGAGACTTCGCGCATATCTTTAAAAGCCTGACTATCACTTTCTACCGCACAGCCAGTAACCACTATCTTTACTTTAGGGTTTTTTTTGTGAAAAATTTTAATATTTTTTTTTGCATTTTTTATAGCTTCATTAGTTACACTGCAAGTATTAAAAACTACAATATTTTCTTTGTCTTGTAT
>CACHHO010000007.1 GCA_902579545.1 Rhodospirillaceae bacterium
CAAATCAACTGAAAAGCCACCTTTTACTCTAGAAAATATGTTACCTTTTACTTGATCTTTATTTTTTAGTGCTTTTTCCATAACTGCCCAGGCTGTTTCTCTTTTTGCCCTCTCTCTTGATAAAACCGCATCTCCAAATTTATTCTCTGCATTTTCAAAAAAAACTTCTACTTCATCACCCAATTCAGGCTTTTTGTCTGGAGGAGTAAATTCTTTAATAGGCACCCTACCTTCTGATTTATAGCCAATATCAATAATTACAGAGTCTTTTTCTATTGCGACTACTTTTCCTTTCACCAAACTTCCAACTTTTTTAAATTCTTTTTCAAAAGATTTTTCTAATAACTCCTTAAAGTTTTCGTTTGTAGTTTTCACTTTGTTGGCTTTACTGGTAGCTAAAGCTTTATCCATATTTTCCTGCTTTCAATAACAATTTTTTAAATATTAATTTTCAAAGTAGGTATTTTACTAAAAATAATATTTTTTACAATATTTATCGTCTCTAAAAAACTATATTCTGTATTATCTAATAAAAAAGCGTCCTCTGCTTTTTTTAACGGGGAAAGTTTTCTTTCTGTGTCTCTTGAGTCTCTTATAGATAAATCATTCATTACACTTTCTAAGCTTATTTTTTTACTTTTTTTATTAAGTTGCTCGAACCTTCTTTTTGCTCGAACATATAAGTCAGCTGTTAAAAATATTTTTATATCTGCATTAGGAGCAATAACCGTTCCACAATCTCTTCCCTCTAGTATAACTCCTCTATATTGACTTGGAAATGTCTTTAGATATTGTTTCTGTATTTTCGCAACAAACTTTCTTACAATTGCTTTTTTTGCTAAATTTGATGCAAGTTCTGATATTTCATTTGTATAAAAATTTTCTATGTTTCTCAACTTTTTATCAATTTTTTCTTTCTTTAATTTAGATATAACCTGCGAGAGTTGTTTAACATTGTGATCTTGTCCCAACATTTCTTTGGCAAATATTCTATAAAAAATACCTGTTTCGAGATAATACAAATTTAAATCCTGGGCTAATACTTTAGACAAAGAACCTTTGCCAGATGCTGCTGGGCCATCTATGGTAATTATGACCTTTTCATCCATTGTTTTTTTTCTTACCAAGTTTTTTGAATAATTCAAAAAAATTTGGAAAACTAGTTAATATTGCTTTATTTCCCAAAATTTTTATAGGTTCTTCAGAAATTAGGTTTAGTATGTTAAAAGACATTGCAACTCTGTGATCTTGTTCAGCATTTATTACGCATCCTCCTTTAATTAAATTACTGCCAAATATTTCCATATCATTTCCTTTTGAATTCACTTTAACTCCACACTTTATTAATCCCTCTTTAATGGCTAAAAACCTATCACTCTCTTTGTATCTTAGTTCTTCTAAACCTTTCATTTTCATAATACCTTTGCCAGATGCTGCAGCAATCGATAATATGAGGTATTCATCAATTAGTGCGGTAGAGTCCTTCTTTTCAACTGTTATATTTTTTAGCTTTGAGTATTGGATAATAATATCGCAAAGATATTTATTTTTTTTAATAATTTTAATATTTCCTTTCATTTTTTTTAATATTTTAAATATTTTTAGTCTAAAAGGATCATTAAGAACATTTTTAATAATTATTTTGCTACCTTTAGTAATTAGACATGCAATACCAATAAAAGCCGCAGATGAGGGGTCTCCTGGAACATTAATATCACAGTTCTTTAAAAAAGGAAGACCTGAAATATTTATTTTGTTTTTACCTGATTTGTTAATTGAATTATTTATATGCACACCTCTTTCTTTCAGCATTTTTTCTGTGTAGTTTCTACTAACTGATGGTTCTGTAATAGAAGATTTGCCTCTAGCAGTTAATGCTGCCAGCAATATAGCAGATTTTACTTGAGCAGAAGATACAGAAATATTGTATTTAATTGGAAATGTAAACCCTCTTTTTCCTGCTCCTATTACTGTAATTGGGAGTCTAATATTATCATTAAAAATAAACTTTGCACCCATTCTTGCTAAAGGCCTAATAATACGTTCCATTGGCCTTTTACTCAAAGAAGAGTCTCCATAAAAGGTAACTTTAGCGTTTGAACCAGCTACTAGTCCAATTAAGAGTCTTGTTCCCGTTCCACTATTTCCCATGTAAATGGGCTTATTAGGTGATTTATAATTACCCAGGCCTACCCCAACTATATTTAATATATTTTTAGTAATTTTAATTCTAGCACCTAAAGACTCAACAGCTTTAAGTGTATGATATACATCTTCGCTATCTAAAACACCTTCTATTTTTGTAGTGCCAATGGAAATTAAGCCCATAATAATTGCCCTTTGTGATATTGACTTATCTCCTGGAATATAACAATTACCATTTAAAATATTTTTATTTAAGGATACTTTGTCTAAATTATTAAAAAGCATCTTTGATTTTTTTTTAAATATGAACATAAATATTTGTTGAAATAAATTAATTTTAAAAATATTTTTAATTTAACATATTTGTTTATGTAAATTAACACCCTAATTAAGGAGTGATGAAAATGAACTTTGACTTAAGAGGTAGCAAACATACTTGTGCAAATTGTGGTGCAAAATTTTTTGACCTTAATAAAGATAAAGTTATATGCCCAAAATGCGGCAAAGAACAGATTAATAAAGATACTCCCTTAAATACAGAAACCTCAAAGACTAAAAAAAGTATTCCTATAAATTCTAAAGATAAATTGGAGGAAGATATTAATTTTGATGATGATATAGATGAAAGTGTAGCAGAAGATGTTTTACTGGATGATGATATAGAGGACGAATAAATATTTTAAATTGGGGCCGTAGCTCAGTTGGGAGAGCGCGTGGATGGCATTCACGAGGTCAGGGGTTCGATCCCCCTCGGCTCCACCACAATTTTCTTTTAATAGTAATTACTGTTATGTTATAAATTAGACTTATGAAAAATAGCTTTTATTTTGTTTTATTTTTAGCATTAGTAATATTTTTATTTACTGTTATTTTTGCATGGAAAAAACTATCTAAATATGAGACTACAGATAATGCCTACGTAAGAGGTTCGATTACAAATATATCCTCTAGAATTGATGGCTATGTGTCTGAAGTTCCTGGGGTCTTAAATACAAAAGTTAAAAAAGGTGATATGTTAGTTAAATTTGATGAAGCACCATTTTTATCAAAAGTTATTACGGCTAGAGCAGAACTTAGAGCCGCTTTAGCTAAAATTAAGGAGTTAGAAGCTATAAGATTAGCGGAAGAATTAAAAATAGAAGAACAAGTTTTAAAAAGAAATTTAGCTAAAACTAAAGTTGAGAGTGCTACATATAAAAAAGCATCAGAAAATTCTAATCTAATAATGTTAGAAAAAGAAAAAATAAGAATTAAAAAGTTATTAGATACCAACAATGCAACTAAATCAAAATACGAGAAAACAATTGCTAAATACGAGGTAAGTTTAAATAAAGTTGATCAATATGAGTCTGACATACAATCAGCTAAAATTGCATTTAAAGTAATAAAAAAAGAAATAAAAAAACTTGAAATTAATTTAAATAAGCTGGAAGCAGAAAAGTCTAGGTATATTGCCAAAAAAGAGTCCCTTGAAGGCCAATTAGAAACTAGCAAAATAAATCTAGAATCCACTAACATAAGATCTCCCATAGATGGAATTATAGCGAATAGAATAGTAGAGCCCGGGGTGTACATGAAGAATGGATGGCCTCTTATGTCTATAGTTCCTGTAAACGATGTTTGGGTTATAGCAAATTTTAAAGAAACTCAAATTAGAAATATGGAGATAGGATCTAAGGCAGAAATAAAAATTGATGCATTTTCAAATTTTAAAATTAAAGGTGAAGTCTTATCTTTTTCACCAGCTTCAGCTTCTTCATTTAGTTTAATACCTCCTCAAAATGCTTCTGGTAACTTTGTAAAAGTGGTTCAAAGAATTCCAGTAAAAATCGTTTTTTCATTGCCTTCTGAACTTATAGGTAAGGTTGTTCCTGGTATGTCAGTCAATGTTAAAGTTTTTAATTAATCTTATCTTTTAAACTTTTGATTTCAGAATCACATTGAGCAAGTCTATAGGATAACTGCTTGACCATTGATTTAACCACAGGTGGAGACTTTTCTAATAAATCATTTAAAATTTTTTTATCTATAGGCAATACTATAGAGGGCTTTAAAACTCTAATACTTGCCGACCTGGGCTTATTTAAAATTAGTGACATTTCTCCAAAGATTTCCATTTCTGATATTTCAGAAACTTTTTTTCCATTAACTTCTATTGCTATTCTACCATCTAAAAGCAAGTATGCTTTATCTCCTTTTTCTCCTTGTTCAAAAATATACTCATCTGGTAAAAATTTTTGTTTTAATTTATCATCCATATTTTAAACACATTACTAAGTTAATTTAAAAAACATATCTTCCTGAGCAACAATATATCTCTCATTTATATTACTACATTTTGATTGAATTGCATCTAAAACTTTATCATTATTCTCTGGGTTGTGATGAAAAATAAATAAATTTTTTATTTTACAAGCTTGTGCTAGTCTTGTTGCTTCTTGCCACGTAGAGTGCCCCCAGCCAATATAATCTTTAAAGTTATTATCATCATAGGTTGAATCATAAATTAAAACATCACTCTTCCAAAGAAAGCTCATAAGTTTTTCATTTTTTTTACTTAATTCATGTTCGTGATCGGTGATATAGCATACTGATTTGTTTTTATTTTCTATTCTGTATCCTGTTGCTCCATCTGGGTGATTTAATGAAATAGTTTTTACTTTAATATTATCTTGTATTAAAAATTCCTTTTCTATTTCAAAATCATCATAAATAATATTTGCCATAAACTTATCAATAGTTATAGGAAACGAGGGGCTGCTAATTTGTTTTTTTAATACATCTAATGTTTTTTTTCTATTTTTAGATAGTCCTGACCTTATTGAAAAACTAAATTCTTTATTGTATGCAGGCATAAAAAAAGGTAATCCGCAAGTATGGTCATAATGAAAATGTGAAACTAGTATATCAAAATTTTTTATATTTTTTTTAATTAAGTAAGTCCCTAAATTTACTAGCCCTGATCCCATATCTAAAATAATGGTATTTTTACCAGCATTTATTTCTACACACGAAGTATTCCCTCCATATTTTACAAAACTCTTTCCTGGTGTAGGTATGCTGCCTCTGACACCCCAAAATCTTATGTTCATATTATGCCTTCATTTTTTTATATATTATCTTATTATTTATAAATTTTGAAAGTTTTTTATAAAATCAGGAGTCTCTTTTATATTAGGCAATGTTAATTTTGTTCCTGCTAACTTTAGACTATCAGTAAAACTTTTGGAAGGTTCAACATTTTCATACTGCTTTGGTGTTAATGATACTAGACTTCTATCTAAAAGGTTTGTCTTATATAAATTAACGTCGTATGACCGATTTGATCCAACAACTGCTGTTAAAGCAGGTAACGCCACTACTCCTAACTCTGCTTCCACCATCGAAAGAGCAACTTCATATGATCTTGTAAAAGCTATTGTTTTAGTTGTTTCTAAATTTTTTTTGAACCAATCATCTATTCTTTTTTTGTGCTGACTACCAAACTCAAACATAATAATAGATGACAGTATTTTTTTATAACTTATATTTAAATCTTCTTTCTTTTTAATATTTTCTAATTTTACGGTTTTTGGAGTTGCTAAAACATAAGGATCAGAAAATATTTTTTTCTTAGCAAATGAAAGGTTAGAGGCAGCTAAGGAGTCTTCTGCAACTACTGCTACATTTAATTGTCTTGCGTAAAGTAAATCAATTGCCTCAGCTGGAGCAACCTCAAGAACATTAATTTCTATATTTGGAAAATTATGTGAAAAAATTTTCATAGTAGTAGGCAATATATTTCTTGCTACAGAAGACAACATACCAACTTTTAATGTACCTCTTGTATTATCAGAAAAGTCTTTTAAGCCTTGCTCTGTTTCTTCTATTCCAGCTATTATCTGTTCTGCTTTAGAGCTTAAAAACTTTCCAGCATCTGTAAGACTAATTTTACTAAAACCTCTATTAAATAATCTAGCACCTACTTCATCTTCTAACTTTGAAATTTGTTGCGATAAAGAAGGTTGGGCTAACCCTAACATTTTAGATGCTTTGGTATAGGATTTAGCCTGGGCAACTGCCCAAAAAATTTTTAATTGATGAATTGTCATTGCCATAAGTTTTCTCTTTATACTTTATAGTCATCTACTTACTAGTAAGTCTTTTAAATATTTAAGAATGTTACTTTTTAATTCTTTTATTTTCAATAAAAATTAAATAAAACTATTTTCAGCGTTTTACCTTTTTGCTTTTTTATTAAGTTATTATAATTGATATTAAACTAGTCTATCCAATTTGCGTCAGGAGAGATTGCATCAGTACTATTATTTTTTTTCTTATCAAAAATGATTATATTATTTTTGTTTTGTTTATAATTACCAAGACGTTTGCCTAAAATAAATGCCACGACTAAAAAAGTAAAAAAGAAAGCAATACCCATTATAGGATGATAACTCAACTTTTAACCTCCAATATATTTGCCATTGAGTTTATTATAGAGACTATCCTGGCTACGGTTTGTATTTTAATATTTTCTACATTATTTTCCCTTAATACTGCTTCATGAGCATTTATACATTTTCCGCATCCCATAAGAATTGCTACTGCTAAACATAACAATTCAAAATCACTTTTAGATATTTTATGTTTACTCATATATTGCATTCTTAAATTCGCAGGCATGCTTGAGTAACTCTGTTCGTTTGTTAAGTGCGTAAATCTATAATATATAGCATTCATAGACATTATCGCATAAGCGCCTTTTATGTCTTGTATAATCTCTTCGGTAACATAACTTTTGGACTCTTCATAAGCAGCATTTATGAGAACATCACATTTAGTAGCAATACTACTTATTAAAATTACTGAGTAAAGCAATGAACTTTCAAGTATACCTTCATTGAGTATTTTGGAATAATTAAGCTTTATATCTTTAGCAAATTCAGGAAAGTTGCTTATAGTTTCTGTTATATTCATATTTTATTTATATGGTTTCACCCCCAACAGGCCTATTACAGGGACACAACTCATCTGTTTGAAGCCCATCTAATATTCTAAGTGTTTCACTTGGGTTTCTTCCTACGTTTAAATTATTAACACTAACGTGCTGTATAATATTGTGTGGATCAACTATATAAGTTGCCCTTAATGCAACACCTTCTTCTGATCTTATACCTAAAGCATCTACCAAAGTGCCTTCTGTGTCTGAAAATGACCATTGGTCTAATTTATTTAAATCTTTATGCTCTCTTCTCCATGCTAATTTACAGTGTTCATTGTCAGTGCTTCCTCCTAAAACAATACAATCTCTATCCAGAAACTCTTGATTTAGTTTAGCATACTCTACAATTTCTGTAGGACATATAAATGTAAAATCCTTGGGATAAAAAAATATAACTTTCCATTTATCAGCAAAAGAATTTTTGTTTATTGTTTCGAAAGCACTTTCTCCATTCTCCTCATGATTTTCAAATTTCGGTTTCACTCCTACTACATTAAAATCTAATAACTCTTGTCCTACTCCCAGCATTTCTTTATTCTCCTTTAGTGTAAAGTTTTCACATTTTCTGATTTTTTGATATGATGAACATTGTCATAGCTTGAAGCAATACTAGTATTTAAGTTAGCTTTTTTAAATGACTCTCCTAGATTGCTTCCAAAAAACATAAATTCATCTAATTCTTGATCTAAACTCCATAAATTAATGAAATACTTTTTGTTCAATTCTTTATATTTGAATGCATCCACACACTGAATAAGATCTATTTCTGGGTCAATCAAATATCTTTTACACATAGGCTGTATTTTGAAATTTTCTTTATTTTTAAGCAATGACAAGAATGGTTTCAATAATGAGCTCCCATTATAAATACCAACTTTTTCAAATGCTTTATTAACAAAATCATATTTGTTTGGTTTGGTTCTACAACTACCATAAAGAGATATTCTGCTAGTCCAAATGAGTAACTGACCTCCAAAAGGTATTTTAAAATAATCTATAAGCATAATATATATATATCACTTAAATTATAAATTGCAAATGATTATCATTACCAGTAATAATAATTCTCATAAATTATGGCAACTTTACATTCTTAAGAATTTCTTTTACTTATTTCTTGCATATAATAAAGGGATAAATATGCTTTTGTGTTTACCTACTTATTCCTTTGATATATTTTTATATAGCCCCTTATAGTGAAACAGTATATCACGCAAACCTCCTAAGTTTGAATTCTAGGTTAGAGTCCTAGTAAGGGGGCCATTAGATTGCACCTCTCTGCAGAACATTGAATCAATGGTAAAAAATTGTTAAAAGCTTTAATTAAAGTACATTGCATGGTAAATAGTTTTCGTTTACTGTAGTCACTATATAATTGTTGTTATTTATGAGCGTTAAGTATTATAAAATTTTTTTCACTATAACTTTTACTTATAAAATAGGCCCCAAGAAAAAAGTAGCTAAGTCTTTTAAAAGTGATGTTGATATAAACTCTAATAGTTTTGATAACAAAATAAACGATGAGATTGTCAAAGAAAAATGGACTCATTTTGCTTTGAAAAAATCAGTTAATTTATTAAACCCTCCGTCTAATTTTGATGATGATAAAATAAGTGAAAAAAAAATTATCATACATAGAATAGTAAATTTAACAAATTTAACTGAAGTTTTTTAAGCCTCGTTTATTAAACAATAAGTAATATGAAATAAAACAAATAATATTTATACTTATCCACCAAGGTTGCCAAAATCCATAGCTAATTTGTCCTATTAAAAAAAACTGTATTAGTGAAATAAATGCAAAAGCTGAATTTAAAAAGTTTAACTTAGATTCTTTATAAATTCTATTAATAAGTAGAGCCAATAATATAGAAAAAAGTACTACACCTACTAAGCCTAACTCCATCCATAATTGCATAGTTGCATTATGCGGGTGAAGTGGTATTGCATTAATTTTTGCATTGTTCAAATTTTTTATTTGATAGCTTTCACCAATTTTACCTGAAGTAAAAAAACCGTGACCAAATAATGGTTTCTCTAATATTTTTTCTTTTACAAAACTCCATATGGTTAATCTATGGATTATTTTTGAGGCCAGATAATATGCTTGAAACTCAAATATTTCAATTGGATCATTGATATGTGCTTTTGCGAAATAAAAACTTATTAAGTTAAAACTACAATTCAGCGGAATATATCTTATACCATGGACTTTAATTTTATTCTTATGGCCTGAATTTAGTTCTTTAATTTTTACATTTTCCTTTGAAATTATAAAATTTATTTCGTTGTGATCACTAATTTTTAGTAATGGAACTAATACATATACTGGACTTTCACCTTTTTTAAGAAAAAAGTTCTGAACATTTTTTGCTGCATTATTGATCTCATCAATTGATACTGTCTTACCAATTAACTCTTTATTTAAATTTTCTATTTGAGATTTATTAAAGTATTTAAATTCTTTCTTTAAGACCATCTCACATTTTGTATGTCTATATTTATCGCTAAAATATTTTAATTTATTATTTATGGAAGTTTCATAATGATAAAAGTTTTTATAATCTAAAAAGCCCAATAAAGCAGGAGCACTCATCATATAAGTTAGTATAATAAAAATAAAAGTTTTTCTATAAAACTTTTTTGTAAAAAAAAATAATGTAGCTAGAATAAAAGACACTATAACACTTAAAAATACAGCTAAGTTATTTAGTGACAAAACTAAAACTAAAACTAAAATAATTGTAATTAAGAGAATTTTTAGTTTTTTAATTTTTAAATTAAGACATAGACAGGTAATAGGCATAACAAGAATTGTAAGTGCTGCAATGCCTCTGTCATAAGAGTTATTTAGGTAGCTTTGTATAGAATAAAAATATTCATTTCTGAAACTTTTTAAACTAACCCATTCCTTGACAGAATAAAAATTTTCAAAGTTATTGAAATCAAGGTTTTTAGATAACCACAGTTTTATTCCAAAACTACCATAGATATCTATTAACATTAATATAGAACTTACTATAAAAGAAATAGTAAAAAGGATTGTAAAACCTTTAAATCTTTTTTTATATAAAGATGCTTTGCATAATAAAAAGCCAGATAGTGTAATAATAATAAGTTCTATTAGTTTAATTATTTGTCCTGAACTTTTAAAATTTAATACTATACTTATTAATAACCAAAATAAAAAACAAAATAAGATTAGTAAAAATTTATGATGGGGAGTATTTTGATAAAAATTTTTTGAAAAATACACTATCAATATACTACTTAACACTAAAGGAATCCAAGTTCCCATAGGAGCAAAAACACAAATTGAAGGTATTAGTAAAGCTATTATAAAAAAACTGCAATTAATAAAACTGTATTTCATATTATTCAGGCAACAATTCCTAATGTTGAGAATTTAGGATTCTACAATCATATTCTAAAAAGCTTATTAAGAAAGAAGTAGTTTCTATCAAAACTAGTAAGATTTTCTTAATCTTTCTAAACTTTAAGAATATGTTATAAATTCTCTATTTTTTCTTCTTTATCTAATTTAAACTTGTCTTTTCGATATTTTCTTTCCAAGTACATGCTTTTACTTTATATTATTGTTTGAAAAAAACAAGTTACTCGATATCAAATGAAAAGAAAAAAAAATGTAGGAATTTTTGTTTTTGATGCTGTTGAAATATTAGATTTTGCTGGACCTTACGAAGTATTTAGCTCAGCTCGATTGATAAAAGAAAGCAAATCAAATATCCATGATTTTCCTAACCCCTTCAAAGTGTTTACAGTATCAGAAAAGAGAAAAAATATAAAAGCTAACGGAAACCTTTTAATAAAAAGCAATTATACTTTCAAAGATGTTCCTAAACTAAATGTACTAATAATTCCAGGGGGAATAGGAACAAGAGAACTTATAAAAAATAAAAATGTTATTAACTGGATAAATGCTAATAAAAATATAGAAATACTTGCTTCTGTTTGTACAGGAGCCTTGCTTTTGGGACAAGCTGGGCTATTAATAAATAAAAAAGCAACAACACATTGGGGAGCTTTAGCATTGTTAAAAGCAATATCACCCTCTACTAAAATTATTGAAAATAAAAAATTTGTTTTTGATACTTATTATACATCGGCCGGGGTTTCTGCAGGTATAGCTATGTCTCTAAATATAGTTGAGTATTTTTTAGGAAAAATTATAGCTAAAAATACGGCTAAATTTATGGAATATAATTATTAAATATCCTTAAGACTAATACCTTTATTCTGACCCTGTTTTAATTTTTCAGCATCAAACCATTTTGAACAGCTCAATATAGATCCATTCGATGAAAACTCACAAGCTCTTAGTAAATTATTTTTTTTTTGAATAAAACCAGCAAAGCCACCATTAGAATTATAGTAAGCGCTAAATGAATTCATTTCATTTTTTTTATTTGTATATAATAGAATAGAAAATAATGCGCAGGTAATTAATAAACATAAAAAAATAAACCTGAATATATGATTCATGTTTTGAAATTACAATAAATCTGTTAAACTGGAAAGCATTAAAATGAGATATTTAATTAACTATCAAATCAAGATTAGTAATGACCAGGATGCTAATGAGGTAATTAGATCTTCTTATACTATTTTAGAAGAGGAAGTAAAAAAATTTGATTTATCTATTACACAAAAAGTAGAAAACTGGTTTGAAGGTCTTTTTGAAGAAAAACCATTAGACTTATTTATAGATCAAAGAAAGGCCAAGTTTGGCTATGAAAATTGAAAGGACAACTAATTCAATGTCCGGAGAATATAAAACTTTTTAGGAGAATTTATGAGTGAAAATAATGCTATAGAATATGAAATAATTGATAACATAGGAATAATAAAAGGAATGCATCCTCCAGTTAATGCTCTTTCTCATTCTGTTAGATCTGGTTTAGTAGATAGCCTAAAAGAATTATCTGAAAATGAAGATATTGAAGGTATTGTATTAATAGGGGACGGTAGGACATTTTTTGCTGGTGCTGATATTTCAGAATTTGGTAAACCAATGCAAGAGCCTGACCTTAATCAAGTAATCAAAACTTTTGAGAATAGCAAAAAGCCTATAGTTGCTGCTTTGCACGGCACACCTTTGGGGGGTGGACTAGAATTAGCTATGGGTTGCAACTACAGAGTGGCCCTTGCTTCTACTAGATTGGGATTACCAGAGGTAAAATTAGGCATTATTCCAGGAGCAGGAGGCACACAGAGGCTTCCAAGATTAGTAGGGATAGAAAAGGCTTTATCTATGATAACTTCTGGAAATCCTATTAATGCTAGTGATGCTTTAAAGTCTGGTATAATTGAAGAGATTTATGAAGATAGTCTTATTGCAAATGCGATAAATTTTATAAAAAGTAAACTAGAACTGGAAATTCATCCCATTGTTAGCGAACTTAATGAAAAAATTTCCAGTGTTAATGATGAGGTATTTGAAATTTTTTCTAAAAAAATGGAAAAAAAATATAGAGGCAGAAAGTCTCCACTTTATGCAATTGAAGCAATAAAAGAAACAACGAATTTAAATTTTGCCGATGGACTAGCAAAAGAAAGAGAGTTATTTAAAATCTGTCATGATTCAAATGAAAGTTCTTCATTGATTCACATGTTCTTTGCTGAAAGACAAGCCCTTAAAATACCTGATATTTCAAAAGAAACAAAAACTTTACCTATTAACACCGCAGCAGTGATAGGTTGCGGAACAATGGGCGGAGGCATTGCAATGAATTTTGCAAATGTTGGTATTCCTGTTACTGTTATTGAGAATAGTCAAGATTCACTAGATAAAGGTCTGCAAATAATAGAAAAAAATTATGCTAGTACGGTATCTAAAGGACGCATGAGCGAAAATGATTTTAAAAAGAAAATGTCGTTAATAAAAGGTGCTACTAGTCTTGAACAAATTTCTAATGCTGATGTTATAGTGGAAGCAGTATTTGAAGAAATGAGTCTTAAAAAAACTATGTTTAGTAGAATTGATAAAATAGCTAAAGAAAATTGTATTTTAGCGACTAATACTTCTACTCTAGATATTGATCAGATTGCTGAAGCCACAAATAGACCTGAATATGTAATTGGAACTCATTTTTTTAGTCCAGCTAACGTTATGAAACTCCTTGAAATAGTAAGAGGAAAGCATACAAGCAAGGAAGTAATATCTAGTACTATGAAACTAGCAAAAGGCATAAATAAAATTCCTGTTCTTGCAGGAAATTGCGATGGATTTATTGGTAACAGAATGTTTCATGAATATGTAAGGCAAGCTCATGCACTGGCTGAAGAGGGTGCCAAGGTTGCCGACATAGATAGAGTAATCTATGAATTTGGATGGGCTATGGGACCATTTGCTGTTAATGATTTGGCTGGTAATGATGTAGGATGGAGAATTAGAAAGAGACATAAACAAGAGGGGAAATACGATAACTTAAGATATACATCTTCTGTTGCTGATCAATTGTGTGAATTAGGTAGATATGGCCAAAAAACTAATAGAGGTTTTTATATTTATGACCCTCAAACAAGAAAAAAACAAATAGACCCTGAAGTAGATATGATGTTTGAAAAGGTTGCCAAAGAAAAAGGTATAACTAGAAGAAATATTGATGATAAAGAAATTCTTAATAGATTAAGCTGGGCCCTTGTAAACACAGGTTGTATGATACTTGAAGAGGGTTTTGCATTAAGAGCCTCTGATATAGATGTAACATATGCTTATGGTTATGGATACCCACATTGGAGAGGTGGTCCTATGAAATATGCTGAAGAATATGGCCTTGAAAAAGTTTTAGAAGAGATTGAAAGTTTTAGAAAAGAAAATAGTGATATGTGGCCTAAGTGTAGCTTTTTAGAGCAATTAGTAAAAGAAAACAAAAAATTTAATTAGGAGTTAATTATGAATGAAGCAGTAATAGTATCAACAGCAAGAACACCTATAGGTAAAGCATATAAAGGTGCGTTTAATAACACACATGGTGCTACACTTGCTGGACATGCCGTAAGAAAAGTAATAGAACTAGCAAATTTAGATCCCCATGAAGTAGAAGATTGCCTTATGGGGTGTGCTATGCCAGAGGGAGCTACTGGGGGAAATATAGCTAGACAAATTGCAATCAGAGGAGGACTTCCTGTAACTACTGCTGGCGCAACTATTAATAGATTTTGTTCCTCAGGTATGCAAGCTATCACTATGGCAGCACAAAGAATTATGTCAAATGAATTAGATATTTGCGTAGCAGGAGGATTAGAATCTATTAGCCTAGTTCAAAATGAACACCAAAATAATTTTATGGCAAAAGAAGATTGGATTAATCAACATAAACCTGAATTATATTATACTATGATACAAACAGCAGAAGTAGTTGCTAAAAGATATAATATTTCTAGGGAAGATCAAGATGAATATGGGCTTCAAAGCCAGATAAGAATGGCCAATGCTCAAAAGTCTGGCTATTTAGACAAAGAAATATTTCCATTAGAAACAACTAAGTTAATAAAAAATAAAGATACAGAAGAAATAACACAAGAAAAAGTGTGTTTACAAAAGGATGAAGGCAATAGACCTGATACTTCTATTGATGGATTAAAATCCCTTTCACCTGTGATGGGTCCAAATGCTTATATTACCGCAGGAAATGCAAGTCAATTATCAGACGGGGCTTCTGCATGCTTGGTTATGAACTCAAAAAAAGCTGAAAGTTTAAATCTAAATCCTTTAGGTGCATTTAGAGGTATGGCTGTATCAGGACTAGAGCCTGATGAGATGGGAATAGGACCTATTTATGCCATACCAAAACTGCTTAACAAAAATAACCTTAAAATAGATGATATTGACTTATGGGAATTAAATGAAGCATTCGCTGTTCAAGTAATATACTGCAGGGATAAACTTGGAATTTCAAATGATATTCTGAATGTTAACGGCGGATCAATAGCAATTGGTCATCCTTATGGTATGACTGGATCTAGATTAGTAGGCCATGCACTCATAGAAGGAAAAAGAAGAAAGGCAAAAAATGTTGTAGTTACTATGTGTATTGGTGGTGGACAAGGTGCTGCAGCACTTTTTGAAGTATACTAAATTATATTAACTATAAATATGAACTAATAATAATTAAACTTTTTTATTATAAAAATTTAAGGAAAAACCTTTATGAAAAAGGAAATTAAAATTTTTAAGCTACTAGTGGCACTCAATGCTTTAACCTCTATTTTAATAACATATTTAATTTTTCTATATAATATAGAATATTTTGACGTGAAATTAATTTTTATTTTACTCTATGCCTGTGTTTGGTTTTTTTCACTCTATAAAATATATAACTTTTCAAAATTAGGTTTAAATATTTACATGTCATTAGTGATACTAGGCTTTCTATTAAATTTGTTTTCCGACTTTAAAGTTCTTGGAAAAGCTTATTATGTAACAAGCTTACTGGAACATCTGGTAATAGGAGGAATAATATCTTTTTCGTTTTATACAAAAATAAAAAGTAAATTTTTATAAAAAGGCGGAGTAAATTTACAATAATGTGCTCCTTCAATTAAAAAGATGAATTTTCTGGTTTCCAAAATTTATAAATTTTAATATAATAAAATTTTACGAAAGGAGGTGGTCTATGTCTAAAATTTTAGATCTAGTCACTTTCTATCTCCGTATAGAAAGTAAATAGATTAATTTGAGTGAGAGGACAAAAATATCCTCTCACTTTTTAAAGGAGTATAATATGAAAAAAATAATTTTAATTACTTTAAGCCTATCTTTTTTAGTATCGAACGTATTCGCAGGTTGCATGAAAAGTGAAATTAAGCAACTAGATGCAAAGTTGTCAAATACAGAGTTAAGTGAAACTAAAAAAGCTGAAGTTAAAAAGCTAAGAGATCTTGTTGTTGCTAACGAACATAAAAATTCAGAATTGGCTTTTGAAAGCTATGAAAAGGCTTTAAGCTTATTAAATTAAATATATAATTTAGAGTAGGTGTATAAACCTACTCTAAATATCATTAAATTCGTTTGCTTTTAAAATTTCACCTTTTCTCTGTTTAACTATGCAGCTAAATACAAACACTGCAATTATATTAAAAGCTAAACCTATTAATCCAGCATGTAGATCATAAAGAGTATTGTCCGAGAAATATTGATAATAAATGGTAATGCTCACTCCTAAAATCAAACCAATTATAATTGATAAAGCACTTGCTTTACGGAAAAATAATGAAGCATAAACTGCAGGAGCCAATTGAGCTATTGGTCCATAGGCACCTAGTAAAAGCTGAATAAGCCCTTCGCTGCCAAAAATAGCTATTAAATACGCTACTGCACCAACTCCAAATACTGCTCCTCTCATAATCCATAATTCTATATTTTCAGGAATCTTTGAGTATATAGCTTTACATATATCTCTGCCAAAAGATACTGAGGCTCCATGTGTTATGGCATCAGATGAAGACATGGCAGCTGCCAATGCTCCAGCGCCAACTATGCCATATAGTAATCCTGACTCTGTAAGATAATTAGTAATCAAATATGGTAAAATTTGTCCAGAGTTTTCTATCTGATCATTGCTCACAATACCATATCCCGAAAAACCTATAAATAAAACTGGTAATAAAAACAAAGCAAATATAGGATATACAGCCACCGTAGTCTTAATTCTTTTTTCGGTAGTAGTATATGACTTAGTAAATAAATGTGGCCACATTACAAAACCTATCATTGAAATTATAATATTACTACTATACCTAGCTTTAGACATAGACGAGCCTTCTTTTCCAATTATAAGAAAATCATTATTACTGTTATTGATAGTTTCAAACATATTTCCAATTCCTCCATGCAATTTTTGCACAAAATACATGCCTAAAATCCATGCTATAACTAACATCAAAATTGCCTGAAATACATCACTCCAAGCTGCTCCTCTTACTCCGCTAGTCGCAACATATATAACTACAATTCCAAAAGATATAAAAGCACCAAACCAATAAGGTATATTATCGTAGGTGAGCACATTAAAAATATAGGCCATACCTTTAATTTGCAATGTAAGATAAGGTATAAATGCCAATATTGCTACTATTCCTACTATAATTGTTAAAATTTTTGACTGAAACCTATCACCCAGAAAATCTCCCATTGTTATATAATTATTCTTTTTTCCAATCTTGGCTACTTTAGGACCTATTACATACCAAGGCATTAAACCCAAAGTACAGTAAACTAGAATATAAAAAGAAGCAGCACCTTTTGAATAAGCCCACCCAGGACCTCCCAGAAAAGCAAAAGCTGAAAATATTGTTCCTCCCATTAAAAACCACATTACAAATAAATTGAAAGACCTATCACCTACTGCATACTCGGACAAAGAAAAAAAAGACTTTCCCTTTCCTGCCATGATCCCAATTAAAAATGCCAAAACTAAGTAAATAGAAATAGCTATTAAGGCTATATGCCATCTTTCCATATTATGGTTCCTCTTTATCTATAAACAAGAAAAAAAGTATTCCTACAAACTGGATCAAAATACAACTGACAATCCAGAACAATGAAAAAGGTATTCCAAATATAAATGGATCTACTCTGTTACCAATACTATAAATAGGGAATATTAATAAAGCTAAAATAAGTATGCTAAACAAAAAAAAATAAAAATTTATTTTATCTTTTCTTTTCATAACTAAACTGAGTTTTTTTCTATCATATTTGCTTGTAAAATTTCTATCCAGTACCCATCAGGATCTTCAATAAAAGCTAGCCCCTTCATTTTTCCATCGTCTGGTTTTTTAACAAATTTAACACCTAACTTTTCAAAACGTTCTGCAGCAGCATACACATCAGGTACACTGAAACCAATATGACCAAAGCCTTGAGGGTCTGAGTTTCCATTATGGTATGCAAAGTCGCTGTCATTTTCTGTACCCCAATTATGTGTAAGCTCTAACATAGCCCTTTGGCTAAATGTCCATGTTGTTCTTTTGTTATCATCATCTGGTACGTTATTGTCGTCAACATCTCCTGCCATTCCTAAAAAATATAATGTAAATTTCATATTTGGAAAATCAAGTTTTCTGTAAAGCTTCATACCTAAAACTCTAGTATAAAAATCTAACGAAATTTTTGGATCTTTTATCCTTAACATTGTTTGGTTAAATACGTAGCTTTGGGTTTCCTCATCTACGTCTTTGTGCAAGCCATCAGAAACTTCATAATGTCTACTCATATTAATATCCTTATTTAATAATTATATGATACTAGAAAAAAAAAAAATTGCAGTTTTAATTTTTAATTATATAAAGCTTGAATATTAAAATAAATATATTAAAGTAATTGTTAATGAGAATCATTAACATTGATAATAATTATTATTATCACAAGGGAGGAATAATATGAGTATATCTAGAAGATCTTTTTTAGTTGGAGCATTTGCTACAACTGTTTATGCTTCTTTATGGAGTATAGATAAGTCTCAAGCTAAAATTTCTGCAGGTTCTAAAAAAGAAGATAAGGAAATTCTTATGAAAATGGTGCGTACCTTGTATCCACATGATAGGTTTCCAAGTGGACCTTATGATAGGACCACTGAAGATGTTATAAAAAAAGGTAACTCAAGTCCAGACAATGCGGTCATGCTGCAAGAAGGAATTGACAAACTAAAAGCTGATGGTTTTGATAAATTAAATTTTGAAAAATCTACTGAATATCTTGAAAATATGGGAAGAACAAAGTTTTTTGAACATGTTAGAGGCACAAGTACCGTAACACTCTACAATGATAAAGAAGTTTGGGAACTTTTAGGCTATGAAGGCTATAGCTCTGATAAAGGCGGATACATAAATAGGGGGTTCAATGATTTGGATTGGTTGCCAGAACCCAGAATTGAAGAGCATCCTGATTTAGCTGCATTTTTGAGCGAATCACCTAAAAGATATGCAGAAATTAAAAATATGATAGCCAAAGAACTAAATTAGGGAGAAAAATATGAAAAAAATTGATCAAAAAGAAAGCGCTGTAGTAGTTATTGGTTCCGGTGCTGGAGGTGGTACAATGGTTTATGAACTTACAAAAGCAGGAATTCCTTGCGTTTGTTTAGAAGCTGGACCTTTTCTTAAACCAGAAGATTATACCAATGATGAGTGGGGAGCTTTTGGACAAATGGCATGGTTAGACAAAAGAACTACTAGTGGAAACTGGAGAGTTGCTAAAGACTTCCCAGGTCTGCCAACCTGGCTGGTTAAAGCAGTAGGAGGAACTACAACTCATTGGGCGGGAGCTACTCCTAGATTTTTAGAATATGAATTTAAAACTAAATCAACCTACGGAGACATTAAAGGTGCAAGCCTTATGGACTGGCCTATATCCTTGAAAGATATGGAACCTTATTATACTAAAGCTGAAAATGCTATTGGATCAACCCATAGAGGTGGTAGGGCAGCTTTGCCAGCTAATAATAATTATAAAGTTTTCGCTAATGGAGCTAAAAATGTTGGATATAAATTTTATGCAACTGGCCCTTATGGAACTAATGCTGAGCCTTATGATGGGCGTCCTGGCTCTATACAAGATGGTTTTAATTTCCAAGGAGACAAAAATGGTTCTAAGTGGAGCACTGCTAAAAGAGAGATTCCAAGGGCTTTAGATACAGGGCTATTGGATTTAAGAACACATGCTCATGTAATAAAAATTACGCATGACAAAGAAGGCAATGCTGACGGGGTATTATATATGGACAAAGATAATAATCTTCAAAAGCAAGCCGCTAAAGTAGTTATAGTGTCAGGTAACTCTATAGAATCGCCAAGACTCTTAATGTTAAGCGAGTCATCTATGTATCCTGATGGATTAGCTAATAGCTCAGGTCAAGTAGGAAGAAACTACATGAGGCATATGACTGGTTCAATGTATGCTAGGTTTGAAAAGCCTGTTAACTTCTATAGAGGTGAAACCATGGCAGGATTTTGTGCCGATGAAGTAAAACATAATCCTAACAGAGGATTTGCTGGAGGCTATTATATGGAAACCTTAGCACTAGGGCCTGCATTTATGGGAGCCTTTTTAGAACCAGGAGGTTGGGGCAGAGAGTTTACTAATATGATGGATGGATACCAAAACCTAGCAGGAATGTGGTTAGTAGGTGAGGATATGCCTCAGTCAAATAATAGAATTACTCTTTCTAAAACCGAAAAGGATCAATATGGATTACCTGTGCCTAATGTACATTTTGATGATCATCCTAATGATGTTGCAATGAGAGAGTATGCTTATGAAAAAGCAGAGGCACTATATAAGTCGGTGGGTGCAGTTCAAACATGGAGAACTCCTCCGTATCCATCAACTCATAACTTAGGCACAAACAGAATGAGTGCAAAAGCTAAAGACGGAGTAGTTGATAAGTGGGGAAGATCTCATGATATTAAAAACTTATTTGTAGCTGATGGATCTGTAATGACAACGGGAGCGGCAGCTAATCCTACTCTTACGATTACTGCACTTGCTATAAGAACTGGTGAGTATTTAGCTTCTGAGCTGAAAAAAAATAATATATAATTGGTTAAATATTAACTCCATAAAGTAGAACGAGTAAGAATTTTATCTTACTCGTTCTGTATAATAAGAATACAAAATTTAATTTAACACTCTCGATATTTAAAAATGATTAAAAAGAAATTTCTTACTAATTATTCATTAATAACACTAACTTTTTTTACATTTTTTTTTTTACTAAAGTTTACTCTTTAAATCCACTATCTAAAGATCAAAAATCAATTATTATTGGAAAAGAGCTTTACAAAAATATCTGTGCTAATTGTCATGGGGATAATGCGCAAGGAAAAGATAACGGCTTTTTCTTATCTCCAAACTTAAGAGTTTTTGATAAAGGGTATAAAGGTTTTATAAATATTTTAACAAACGGCTATGGAAGAATGCCGGCTTGGGGTGGGAGATCAAAGTTAAGCGTGGAACAACTAAATCAATTGGCAGCTTACATAGAAAAAATTTCATTAGATAGATCATACTGGGAAAAGTAGTACTAAAAAGGCTCATCTAAAAAAAGATGAGCCTTGATAGATATTTACTTATATAGTACCTTTTGCCATTTCCTTTGCAATGTGCTCTGCTTGTCTTATAGCAAGTGATACTATAGTAAGTGTTGGGTTTTCAGCTGCTCCTGTTGTAAATTGACTTCCATCAGATATAAACAAATTAGCAATATCATGTGATTTGCCATTCTTATCACACACACCATCTCTTGGTTTAGCACTCATTCTACATGTACCTAAATTATGTGTGGAAGGATACGGTGGAGTTTCAAAAACATCCAATGCTCCCGCAGCCTTATAAACATCTGTGCCTTTACCAAATGCATGTTTTCTCATTTTTAAATCATTTTCATGATCATCAAAATGAACATTAGGAACCGGCATACCATTTTGGTCTTTTTCACTAGTATTCAAAGTTACTCTATTAGACTCCTGAGGCATATCTTCTCCTACAATCCACATGCCAGCCATATGGTCATAATTGTCTAAAAATTTACCCATTTTAGGACCATATCCTGTTGTACCAGGAACTAAAAAAGCCGCCATAAATGGTAAACCTAAAGATAATGTTTCCATCTCATATCCACCTACAAAACCTCTGGAAGGATCATTTCTTGACTCATCTGTAATAATTCCAGCCATTGTTGTTCCTCTGTGCATATTAACTGGTTTATCCATTAAAGCATAAACGGAAGCAGTAAGATGTCTCATATAATTTTTTCCAACTTGTCCAGCAGAGTTAGATAATCCATCTGGGTACATAGATGTATTCGACATAAGAAGTAGTCTTGGTGTTTCTATTGAGTTTCCTGCAACAGCAACAATTCTAGCTTTTTGCTTTTGCTGGTTACCATCTTTATCTACATAAACCACTCCGTCAATCTTACCACTCTTATTATGTGTAATTTGAATAACATGAGCTTGGGTTCTTAACTCAAAGTTACCAGTTTTTTCTGCTTTGGGAATCTCCGTATATCCAGCTGACCACTTTGCTCCAGACTTACATCCTTGAAAACAAAAACCTAGTTGTAAACAGGCATTTCTACCATCTCTAGGCATGCTGTTAATACCCATTCTACCAGTATGACAGTCTTTATAACCCATTTTTTGAGCTCCGTCATAAAGAACTTTAAAGTTATTATTTCCTGGCAAACCAGGTATTCCATGTGTTCTTGTTACACCTATTTTGTCTTCAGCTTTGTCATAATATGGTTCCATTTCTTTAAGAGAAATAGGCCAGTCTAGTAGGTTTGCTCCTGCAATATCACCATATTCTGTTTTTACTTTAAATTCATGCTCTTGAAACCTTAAAGAAGCACCAGCCCAGTGTAATGTAGAGCCACCCACACTCTTAACTATCCAAGATGGAAGCCCTGGAAAATCTGTAGCAACCCTCCAGCTACCTGAAGTGGTTCTTTTGTCTAGCCAAGCTGTTTGTAGAAATGCAGCCCACTCATCATTAACAAAATCATCCGTTGTATACCTTTTTCCTGCTTCTAGACATACAACATTAATTCCTTTTTGAGCCAACTCATTAGAAAGAGTTCCTCCACCTGCTCCAGAGCCTATAACTACTGCAACAGTATCATCATTTAAATCAAATTTTTTTGCCATTTTTAATTTCTCCCTATGTTTATTCCCACCAGCCTTTTGGACTAGCTTCTTCTGATGGTTGTGGCCAGTCTGCATCCTGGAAACCTCTTAAATAATAACCGCCTTTGTCATAAGCGGCACCTTCCCAGCCTGCAACATCCCAGACTCTTTTATTGTTAAAAAAGACATTTACCATCTCTCCTCTCATGGTATTAAAAAAATTATTTCCTTCCATTGACTTGAGAACATTCATTCTTTTTTTGATAGAGGCTTCAGTATATTTTCCGCCAGCTGCTTTATCAAATTCTGCTACTCCTTTTACTAAAGCAGACTTAACTGATTCGTCTTTTAATGCTTTACCATCAAGAGAATCTACAGCTATCATATATAAATCGTCTGTAAACCTTTTACCTGGAAACATATCTTTTCCAACTAACAACATAGTTTTGGCAACGTGATTATCAATAGCGCTCTTCTTTGCAGCCCAAGCATTAAAAGAACTTAACTGAACAGCTCCTCCTGCTAAAACCACAAACCCTGAAGTCTTTCCTGCTTTCTGCAGAAAAGATCTTCGGCTTATATTTACATTATTCTTCATATCTCCTCCCGTGTAATATTAGAACTTAAATATAACTACCACTATAGTACATACTTAAATGTAATTTACAATAGCAATACAAAAATATTTTGTTAATTAATCAATAGTATAACAATATCCATGAGCAATGTGGACATAATCTACTTCATTCCCTTTTCCATTTATCCAATAATCTGTAATTAATGTTTTTCTATACCTTAATGAAACTAGAGAGAATTTAATATTGTAAGTATTATTCTTGTCCACAGGACTACATTGAATTAAATTTAATTCTTTATTTTTTTTACAATCGAATTTATATTTTGCTTCAAACTTTTTTTCTCTAGTACTTTCCTTTTCAGTTAAAAGAGAAAATTGCTTGTTAAAATTAAATACAGTTTTATGAGGAAAAAACTCTGTCTCTTTCAAAAATTTACGTTGAAATTGAAATAACCCGCTAACTCTTGTTTCTGTTAAACATTCAAAATTATTTTCTGCCTGGCCCTCTATACTTAAAATGAAACTAATAAAAATATATAAAAATAATTTTAACTTTATCATATATTTATCCTCTGCCAGCTATCGTTATTCCGCCGTCCATAGTTATAACTTGTCCTGTAATAAATGCTCCTGGATCAGAAGCTAATAATATTGCTGCTCCTGCAACTTCATCAGTATTACCTATTCTTTTAAGAGGTGCATAATTTTCAATATTTTTTAAAATTTTTGGGTTTTCCCAGAGTGCTCTAGCAAAGTCAGTTTTAATGATTCCAGGACACAACCCATTTACAGTTATATTAAATTCTCCTAGCTCTACTGCTAAGCTTCTTATTAATCCTATATCAGCTGTTTTAGATACTGAGTAAGCTCCCAAATTTTTTACTCCTTGTAATCCAGCAATTGAAGAAACTACTATAATAGATGCTTTTTTCTGTTTTTTCATATGAGGAATTGAGCTCTTACATAACCATAAATTTGACTTAACATTATTATTCATAATTTTATCAAAACTCTCATCTGGTATGTCAGATAAATTACCATAATATGGATTGCTAGCTGCATTACACACTAAGATATCTAATTTGCCATATTTATTTATTGCAAACTCTACTAACTTTTCACAAGACTTTTTATTAGATATATTGCATTCAAATGAAGAAGCCTCTCCATTGCCACTAACTATCTCATTTGCAATTAATTTACAAGCGTCTAAATTTCTCGATGATACAATTACACTTGCTCCTAGCTCTGCATACCTTATTGCTATTGCCTTACCGATGCCTCTTGAGGAACCTGTAATTATAGCTACTTTATTTTTCAAACTAAAAAAATCATTCATGCTCACTCCTAAAATATGCTTAGCATAAATGTTTTTACAAATTAAGTCGAATGTATTAATGTATAAATAAATTTAGGAGAAATTATGTCTGAGCATGATGCAAAAGTAAAAACTAATCATCTGGAGATAGAAAAGTCATGTATGAAGTCTTATGAAGAGCTTACTGAACAAGAATTAAGAATTCAACTTGCTGCATCTTATAGGCTAGTTGAACAGTTAGGCTGGTCATTTTTAATATTTGGACATCTAACTGCAAGAGTACCGGGCCCGGAAAAGCATTTTCTCATTAATCCTTATGGATTAATGTATGATGAAGTAACAGCATCTAATCTAGTTAAAATAGATTTAGAAGGAAATATAGTAGAGCCGACAGAATGGGAAGTAAATCCTGCAGGTTTTATTATTCATTCAGCTGTACATTCTACCAAAACTAATGCTCACTGTGTGATGCATACACATACAAATGCTGGAATGGCAATGGCAGGGCTAAAACAAGGTATCATTAATATTGATTTTAGCGGATCTGCTTTTCATAATAAAGTAGCTTATCATGATTTCGAAGGAGTTACACTTAGAAGTGATGAGTGTAAGAGAATTGCTGATGACCTAGGTGATAAAAGTATTATGATATTAAGAAACCATGGTTTACTTACAACAGGCTCTACGGTAGCAGAAGCATTTATGAAGCTATATACATTAGAAAGCGCTTGTCAAGTACAACTAATGGCTCGTGCCTGTAATGAAAAACTTGAATATGTATCAGAAGATGTCTTAAATAGACATGCTAAAGATTTAAAAGATGCTGGAAGCTACAAGCTTGCCTTCAGAGCACTGGTAAGAAGAATGTTGAAAAAAGACGCAAGTTTTATTTTATAATGTATCAATATCAATAAGGAGAATTTTTGTGAAAAGAACTTTTCAACCTAGTAAATTAGTTAGAAAAAGAAGGCACGGTTTTAGAGCAAGAATGGCAACAAAGGCAGGAAGGTTAGTTTTATCAAGAAGAAGAGCTAAAGGCCGTCAAAGACTATCTGCTTAGTCATATTAAATGCTTTATAATAAATTAAAGAAAAAAGATGATTATGCATCCGTTTTCAGATCTGGTAAATACTTCAAACTTGATTCAGTAGTAATACAACATAATGAAAGAAAGAATTCAGAGTTATTTAATGAACCTAGATATGGAATTATAGCAAGCAAAAAAATTGGAAATTCGGCTAAAAGAAATTATGCTAAAAGAAGGCTTAGAACACTAATTGATAAAATTGCTTGCTATGGAGAAAAAAACTCAGATTACATTTTTGTAGCAAAAAAAAAATTGCTTAGTGAAAAATTTAGTATACTAATCTTAGATTTAAAAAATGGTTTAAATAAAATTAAAGAAAAAAACAATGAATGAACAAAAGAATTTACTATTAGCTATTGTAGCATCATTAATTATATTATTAATTTTTCAATATCTATTTCCAACTGAAAGAAAAATTGTTAACGATAATAATAGCAAAACCTTAGAAAATCAAAAAGTTGAACAAAACATACCTGTTTTAAAAAGAGAAGAAATAATAAATAATACTGATAGAATAAGTTTTTCCTTAAAATCTAGATTAATTGGCTCCATTCCTTTAAAAGGATTAAGGTTTGATGACATTATATTAAATGATTATAAAGAAACAATACTTTCTGATTCAGAAAAAGTAAAACTACTATCACCTAATAAAACTAATAATCCTTATTTTATTGAACTCGGATGGATGTCTCAGGAAAATGTTTATTTGCCTCAAAAGGACAGTGTTTGGGAGTTGATTGAGGGAAAGGAATTAGGCCCTGAAAGCCCTGTTACACTTAAATGGTCCTCTCCAGACGGACTAGAGTTTATTAGAAAAATTTCCTTAGATGAAAACTTTCTCTTTAATATAGAGCAAAGAGTAATTAATAAGTCTGAAAAAAAATATAATCTTACACAATATGGAAGAATAAATAGATCAGGAACACCTAAAACATCAGGATTTTACATTTTACATGAAGGGCCTATTGCTGTGCTCAACGACAGACTCATAGAAATAGATTATGATGATCTTATTGAAGATGGTCCATCAAGTAATATTAGTAAAGGGGGTTGGATAGGAATAACAGATAAATATTGGTTAACCGCTCTAATACCTAATCAGAAATTTAATATTGAAGCAGGATTTAAAGCAACCTTAAATAAAACTGAGAGGTATCAAGTACAATATACTAGTGCTCAAATAGAACTTGAACCAGGAGATGAAACATTAATAATCTCTAATGTTTTTGTTGGAGCAAAAGAAGTTGATCTATTAGACAAATATTCCAAAATACTTAATTTAAATATGTTTGACAGGGCAGTTGATTTTGGTTGGTTTTATATAATTACTAAACCTCTCTTTTTAATCTTACACAAATTTTCATCTATTTTTGGAAATGTTGGATTATCAATTCTAGCTTTAACTGTTTTAATAAGAATTTTTTTGTTTCCACTTGCAAATAAATCTTTTAAGTCAATGAGTAAAATGAAAATTCTTACTCCAAAAATGACAGAAATAAGAGAGAGATATAAGAATGACAAATTAAAGATGCAACAGGAAATTATGGCTTTATATAAAGCTGAAAAAGTAAATCCTTTATCAGGGTGTCTTCCTATTTTAATTCAAATTCCAATTTTTTTCGCACTTTACAAAGTATTGTTTGTTACATTAGAGACTAGGCATGCTCCTTTTTATGGATGGGTAAAAGATTTATCAGCTCCTGATCCTACCACAATATTTAATCTATTTGGAATTTTAAATTTTTCTCCACCCTCATTTTTAATGATAGGAGCATGGCCACTACTTATGGCCTTAACTATGTATTTACAACAAAAACTTAATCCTGCTCCTCCAGACCCTCTACAAGCAAAAATAATGTCTTTTTTGCCATTAATGTTTTTATTTTTATTTGCCACGTTTCCTGCAGGCTTAGTAATTTATTGGACTTGGAATAATGTTCTATCAATAGGACAACAATGGATTATTATGAAAAAAACTAAATAATATTATGAAAACCTACAATTTTAATGCTGTTGGAGCTAAATTTAGTTTTAAAAGCTATAAAGAATTAAATTCTTTTGGACTTCCCGAAGTATGTTTTACTGGAAGGTCTAATGTTGGAAAATCATCACTAATAAATGCCATTACAAATAGAAAGACAATTGCTACTACTTCTAATAAACCTGGACATACAAAAAAAATATTTTTTTTTAAGATAGATAAAAAATTTATACTAGTTGATTTACCAGGATATGGGTTTGCAAAAGTCTCAAAGAGGAAAACTCAAGAAATGTCTAGCTTGCTTGATTCATATTTAACAAAAAGGACATTTTTAAAAAAGGCCTTCATATTGATAGATGCAAGAAGAGGCCTCAAAGAAATTGATATAAACTTTTTAGAATTTTTGTTTAAAAACAAAGTTCCTTTTCAAATTGTTCTAACTAAAATTGACAAGTTAAGCAAACAAGACGAAAATGATTTACTACAAGGTTTCAATCTACATAAATTAATTATTGACTCAGTTCCTATTTTTACTAGTGCTAAAACTAAACTAGGGATTAAAGATATCAGAAAAAATATAATTAATTCTATAATTTAGTATGCAAAATTTAATAAAGAAAATTTCAAAATTAATACCTGCTTCAGAAAAAGAAGTAAAATCAAATTTAAAAAAATATATTGGAGAAACGGTTGTTATAAAATATGGAGGAAGTGCCATGGTTGATCCTAATCTTTCAAATGACTTTTCAATAAATATAAAATTTTTAGTTGATTTAGGAATAAAACCAATAATAGTGCATGGTGGAGGGCCTCAAATAAATGAAATGCTAAACAAATTAAAAATTAAACATAATTTCTTTAATGGAATGAGAATAACAAATAAGGAAACCTTTAGAATAGTTGAAATGGTGCTATGTGGTTTTATTAATAAAAATATATCACATAACCTTTCTAAAAAAGGAGTAAACTCAATCGGCTTATCAGGATTAGATTCTAATACTATAATAGTCAACAAATATAAAAAGAAGAGAACCTCAGACCCAGATTTAGGGTTAGTAGGAGTACCCAGAAAAATTAATAAAGGTTTTTTAAATAGTTTAATCTCTAAAAAGCTAGTCCCGGTTATTGCTCCGATAGGGTCAAATAATAATGGCATAAAATATAATATTAATGCTGATCTTACTGCAGGATTTATAGCAGCTGAAATGAGATCAAGAAGATTGCTTATGCTAACAGATGTAAAAGGAGTAATAGACAATAATCAAAATCTTATAAGTGAGTTAAAATTAAGTGAAGTTAATTCATTAATTTCTAATAACGTAATTTATGGCGGGATGATACCTAAAGTTAAAACATGTATAGATGCCGTGAAAAGAGGCATTAGGGCATCAGTAATAATAGATGGAAGAGTTAAAAATGTAATTATAAAAGAATTATTAAGTGACAAAGGAATAGGAACACTATTTAGAAAATAATTAATTATGAAAAATTTACTAATTGATTTGGACAATACTGTTTATCCTGAAGATTCTCAAATATTTCAGCAGATAGACTTAAAAATGAAAAGTTTTATATCTGAAAATTTAAATGTAACCATTAAAGATGCCTATAAAATTCAAAAACAATATTTTATTGAGCACGGCACCACTCTGAGAGGATTAATGTTATATCATAAAATTGATCCTGATTTATTTTTAGACTATGTACATAAAATAGATTTAAGCAGTATTAATAAAAATGAAACCCTCTTAAACCTTTTAAAAAGCTATAAAGGTAAAAAAATTATATTTACTAATGGATCCCTTAACCATGCAATTAAAATATTAGAAAAAGTAGGGATCCAGAGTTATATTGATAATATCTTTGATATAAAAGATGCTGACTATATACCTAAACCTAATCTTATTACATATACAAAAGTTTTAAATAAATTTAATTTAAAGGCTTCTAAAACCATTATGATTGATGACTTACCTATCAACCTTAAATCAGCTAAAGATTTAGGCATCAAAACAGTTCTAATTAAAAAAAATATTGATAATAAAGCCTATGATTATATAGATCTTGTAAGTGAAGATTTGGTCGATACACTAATAAAAATAAATAATGAGGATTTATAATGAGCATAATAAAACTAGAAAAAGAAATTAACAAGCTATGGTTAGATCGAAATAATTTAAATGCAAAATCTGGTAAAAAGAAAATAAAATGTATTAATGATACAATTAATTTAATTGATTCAGGAAAAGTAAGAGTTGCGGAAAAAAAGAAAAATGATTGGCAAGTTAATCAGTGGATAAAAAAAGCAATTTTATTATCATTTAAAATTAATAATGAAAAAACTATTGCAGGTGGACCAGATAAAAGTTTCTGGTGGGATAAAGTTCCCTCTAAATTTAAATATTGGCAGAAAAGAGATTTTAAAAAAGCAGGTTTTAGAGTAGTTCCAAGTGCAATTGTGAGAAAAGGTACTTATATTCAAAGTAATGCCGTTTTAATGCCATCGTTTATAAATATAGGGGCTTTTGTAGGAGCGGGAACTATGATTGATACCTGGGCAACTGTTGGTAGTTGTGCTCAGATAGGAAAAAATTGTCATATTTCTGGTGGAGCCGGAATTGGAGGGGTGTTAGAACCTTTACAGGCCTCACCTGTTATAATAGAAGATAACTGTTTTGTAGGAGCTAGATCTGAAATAGCAGAAGGTGTTATTGTAGAGGAAGGAAGTGTAATTTCAATGGGAGTTTATATTGGTGCCTCAACAAAAATAATTAATAGATCAACAGGAAAAGTTTCTTATGGACGGATTCCTAAATTCTCAGTAGTTGTTCCTGGGTCAGTCAAAAGCAACAAAAACTCTAATGTAAACTTATATTGCGCTGTTATAGTAAAAACAGTGGATGCAAAGACAAGATCTAAAACATCTATAAATGATTTATTAAGAAGTTAGTTATTCGCTTTTTGATGGTCTAGATAAGAGATTACTAACAATTTTTTTAATTGGATAATTCTTTACCAGTACTTTGTGTACTGCATCCAAAATAGGAGTTTCCAGTCCGTGCTTCATTTTTATTCTGTTAAGGGCTCTACAGTTTTCAACTCCTTCTGTAATCGTTAATTTATTTTTTAAAATCTCATTTGCAGAGTGTCCTTTTCCAATTAATTTTCCAAAATAGTAGTTTCTTGAGGTCACTGAAGTACAAGTTAATAATATATCTCCAATACCCGATAAGCCTAAAGTTGATCTTTTCTTTCCTCCTAAAGCTATGGATACTTTTTCTATTTCTTTTATACCTCTACTTATAATAGCAGCTCTTGCATTTTCTCCATAACCTAGACCATCTGTAATACCAGATGCTATAGCTAAAATATTTTTTATAGCTCCAAATACTTGAACACCTATCTTGTCATTATTCAGGTAAACTCGAAAATTGCTATTGGCAAGCAACACTTTAATCTCTTTTGCTATTTTTATATCACTATAAGCCAAAGTTACTGCTGTAGGTTTATTCTTTGCTACCAAATCTGCGAAAGAGGGGCCACTAATAATTAAAATATTTTTCTTGAGACATATATTTTCTATAGCCTCACTTAGTAACTGTTTTCTATATAAATCAAATCCTTTTGAGCATAAAATAACATAAGTCTTTAATACTTTCTCTTTTGATAAAGTCTTAAAATAGCTTTCGAGTATAAGTCTGACATGTTGAGATGGGACAGCAACGAATATATATTTAGCTTTACTTTTTTTAAAATTATTGATTGCTATTATAGAATTGTGTAATTTAACTTTTGGTAAAAATATAGAATTTTTCCTCTTTTTATTGATTTCGTTAAATACTTTTTTTTCATAAGCCCATATTGATACTTGTTCACCTGTATTATTTGCAATTAAGTTTGCTATTGCTGTGCCCCATGCACCTGCTCCTAATACCAATACATTATTTTTCATTTTCTACTCCTAATTTCTTCCAATGGCCATCTTGGCCTTGCCTTTAAATTTAATTTACTTCTTATACCTTTTTTATAAAGTTCATAGCCTGCCCATGCTATCATTGCACCATTATCAGTACACATATTTGGTGGAGGAAAATATATATTTTTTCCGTTTCTTTCTACAATTTTATTAATTTTAAATCTTAAATATTTATTTGAAGCTACTCCACCAGATATAACGACATTTCTGAAAGGAGAAATACTGTTATCACAAAAATTTATAGCCTTATTAATTTTACTACACAAAATATCTGAAACTGCTTCTTGAAAGCTTGCAGCAATATCTGCTGAAGAATACTTATCCCTATAAAATTTATCTTTAGTTTTATTTATTACTGCTGTTTTTAAACCTGAGAAAGACATATCTAAGGTATCTTTTTTAATAAGTGGTCTTGGCAAATCTACTAAATTCTCTGTTCCTTTTTTTGCAAGTTCTTCTAACAGAGGGCCTCCAGGAAAACCTAAATTTAACAGTTTGGCCACTTTATCAAAAGCTTCTCCTAATGCATCATCTAAAGTACCCCCTAGAAACTTATATTTATTAGAATCTGAAACAAAATAAAAACTGGTATGGCCACCTGATATTAGTAAAAGTAAAAATGGAAACTCTGTATCATCAGTTAATCTTGTAGTTAATGCATGCCCTTCTAAATGATTTACTCCTATAAATGGGATATTATTAAATTGTGCTAATGTCTTTGCAAAAGTTAAACCTACTAATAACCCTCCAATTAAACCAGGCCCTGCAGTTGCAGATATCAAATTGATATGTTTCATATCTAGTTTTTTTTCAATTAAAATTTTTTCTAATATTTTATCTATAAATAAAACATGATTTCTAGCTGCTAACTCTGGAACTATACCATTAAAATTCTTATGTATGTTATTTTGTGACAATACTTCATTAGCTATTATGGTCTTACTACTATCTATTATACTTATAGATGTATCATCACAACTGCATTCTATTCCTAATATTTTCATATAATTAATTTATAATATATTTTACAATAGTTTACATGATATTTAATAGAGAAATAATAATTGGCTCAAGGAGCAGTACTTTAGCTAGGAAGCAAACTGAAATTTTTGTTTCTAAATTAAAGAAAGTTGGTGTTAATAAAGTAAAAACACTTTTAATTAAATCTAAAGGAGACAATGTTGGTTATACTGAATTTAAAAGGCTAGGAGGAAAAGGTTTATTTACAAAGGAAATTGATGACTTAGTAATTAGTAAAAAAATAGACTTTGCAGTGCATTCTGCTAAAGATATCCCTGCTTATATTGATAATAGATTAGAAATTGGAGCCTACCTTAAAAGAGAGGATGTAAGGGATGTGCTGATTACAAAAGACTTAGATATCAATAATATACATGAATTACCACAAAACTCTACTTTAGGAACCTCTAGCCCAAGAAGAGTGGCATATATAAAAATGCTAAAGCCTGATATTAAGGTTGTTTCATTAAGAGGAAACATAACGTCTAGAATTGCTAAAGTAGAAAAAGGAAAAGTCTTTTCTATAATAATTGCCAAGGCAGGAATAAATAGATTAAAAATAAAAAATCTTAATATTAATATTAGACCGATTTCTCTATCAAAAATTCTGCCCTCTCCAGGTCAAGGAGCTATTGCAATAGTATATAAAAAAAATAATTTGCTTAATAAAAAGTTATTAAAACAGATAGATAATCTAGATACAAGAATAGCTCTATCAGCAGAAAGAGCTTTGATTAAAAAAATAAATGGTGACTGCTTTACACCCTTGGCAGCCTTAGCAAAAATAAAAAGAAATCAAATTAATATTAAGGCTAAACTATTTTCTAATAGTGGAGACAAATATGTAGACGAGGAAATAATAGGACCTGTTAATAGTGCAAATAAAGTAGGTAAACAATGTGCTATAAATCTTTTAAAATATTTATGTTAAAAATATGAAACTTAAAAATAATATTATTATTTTAAGAGCTAAGGGCCCAATCCAAAATAATTACCTTAAAAATATGTTATCTGATTTAAATTATAATATACTAAGTTTTCCAATTTTAGAAATAAAAAGTATATACAATAAAAATATTAACATCAGTAAGGATGCTTTAGTATTCACTACTTCCTATTATGGAATTTATTTTTTATCTAAACTATGTAAGGAAAAAAATTTTAGTTTATTTACTTTAGGAGAAGCATCAAAAAAATTAGCGATCAAGCTAAAGTATAAAAATATAATTGAATGTAGCGAAGATAGTGCTAACATGTTAGAAGTTTTTTTAAAAAATAAAAATAACTTTTTAAAAAATGAAAAGGGGGAGATTATTTACGCGGGTGCAAAAAATATATCATTTAACCTTCCAGGAAAAATTTCAGAACTTGGATATAAAGTAAAAAGATATAAATTATACAAAGCTGATAGCATTGAAAACCTTAATTTAAAGTTTTTAAATTTAGTTAAAAAAAACAGAGTATCCTGGATCATTCTTCTTTCCACAAAAGGGGCAAAAAACTTTAGTTTGCTATCGAAGAAAAATTTTAGCAACAAAGATATATCTCACATTAAGTTTTTATGTATAAGCAATAAAGTAGCTAAAGTTTTAGATAAAAATAAATATACAAGATTTTTTCCTGAATTTTCTGGTGTGGATAATATAAAAAAAATAATTTTAAATAATGGAGGAAAGCATGGTAGCTAAAAGAAAAAAGTTAAGAAAATTGAAAACTAAATCAGCCTCTGTAGCTTCTAAAAGGAATAAAAAAATAGTTATTAAAAAAAGTCTGGATTTTAGTAACCTTCAAAGATTTTTACTGATGCTTATTAAAGCACCTTTTTTATTCATAAATTTTATTTCTCTTAACCTTTATATTTTTGTTAAAAGTACTTTTATTCATTTAATTAAAATTTTAACTAACATTCTTAAACTATCTGCTGGCATCAAAGAAGCTATATTTGGTATAGTTTTTGGTTTTTTATCTGGTGCAATAGGTGCCGTAATTATTTTATCTTATTTAGACTTAAATTCCAAAGATAAGGACGAGGCTGTTACTGAAAAACTAATTATGGAAAGCCAAACTTTTTCTGATTTAAATTTAAAATTAGATAATACAATATTGATGTTAGAAAAATATAATAATGCTATAGAGTATATTAATAATAAACTAATAGATTTAGATAATCTAAATAATAATAATCTAAGAGACATTAGTGAAAAAATAGAAGATTTAGTCAATAAAGCAAATTTAAATGATGAACAGCATTTGCAATTTAAAAATGAAACAATGGATAAGTTTTCTAATGTAGAAAATAGAATTGAACAAGCCTCAAAATTAATGCTTTCATCAAGTAAAACAGAACTTTCCAATAGACTCTACCTAGCACAAAGTTTAGTAGATAGGCTAAAATCAGGGGTACCTTATGCTCCTCAGCTAATAGCATTAGGAAAGGAAGGACTTGATCCTGCCTTGCTTAGGTTTGCCAAAGGAGGAGCACCTACATTATCAGACCTTACTGCAAGACTTAGTGTTAGAGCTGGTGAACTTAGAGATGCTTATAAAACTATAGGCGATACAACCTGGAAGGATAATTTAAAAAATGAAATTTCTAAACTTGTTACAGTTAAGCCTACTGATAGTTCTAAAGTTAAAGGAATGGAGGGTGTTCTTTTAAGAGCTGAAGAAGCTATTTCAAAAGGTGATCTAGAAAAAGCAATAGCAGAAATTGATTCCTTAGAAGTGAGCGCAAGAGGAGTTTTAGGTGCATGGTTACTTGAAGCTAAAGCAAAACAAAATGCTAGTATTGCTGCGGAGAATCTATTAGCTAAAACGACTGCTGCTTTAAGAAAAAGAAATTAATTTGATCAAATTACTGTTTACTATAACCCTTATGGCTTTAGTAAGCACTGTAGCCATGTGGTTGAGTAGATATGATGGAAAAATAATTATAGAGTGGTTTGGGTGGGAAATCAAATCTACGCCCGCATTTTTTTTATTAGTTCTGTCTTCATTAATATTTTTTTTATATCTTATTTTTAATTTAATATCTTATGTTATAAACTACCCTAAAAATACATTGAGAAAAATAAAAAAAATTAGATTAAATAGTGCAAAAGAAGCATTGCAATCAGGAATAATAGCATCTTATTATGGTAATGAAAAAGAAGTAACTAACAGTCTGAATAAATCTAAGAAATATTTTCGAAATAATCCTCTCTTGTTACTATTAGAGTTACAAAGTTCTATTTTTCAGAACAATGATAAATCTTCCTTTTTAATCTTAACTAAAATGCTAGAGATAGAGATTTTAAAACCAATAGCAATTAAAGGGCTTATATCTTATGCTATAAAAAAAAAGGATACGCAATTATTTAAAAACATATTGAATAAGTCAGTAAATAAAAAGTTTAATTTTTCTTGGATTAAACAGGAAGTTTTTAAATTTTCTATAGAAAATAATTACTGGAAGGTTTTAGCAGATTTTTTAGAAACTCAAAACCTGCCTAATAAAAAAGAGAATAAATTAATACTAAGTTCCGTATACTTTCAGGTTGCGTTAAACTATTATGATAAAGATAATTATATAAAATCAAAAGAGTTTTTAAGTAAAGCCTTACGAATAAAAAAATTTTTTCCGCCCTACATTGAACTGCATTGCCAACTTGAAAAAGATAAAAATAAAAGAGAGTTAGTTAAAACCTTAAAATCTTATTGGATAAAAAATCCAAACCCAAATATTGAAAACTGTGTAAACTTTGCTTTTGCAAAAGAAGATAGCATCTCTAAGTTAAAAATTTTAACAAATATATTAAGCAAATATAATGATACTTATTATAAATATTTAATTTTAGGAAAATTCAAATATGATGCTAAACTATGGGGAGCTTCTAAAACAGCTCTTAAAAAATCTCTTAGCTACAGACCATCTAAAGAAGCTTATTATTATTTATATAAAATTGATGAAAGTGTTACAAAAGATACGATTTCCTCAATGAGATGGTATAAACTTTATAAAAGCAGTGAAGAAAATCATCACTGGAATTGTACAGTTTGTGGAAAAAGTAGTTTGAAATGGAATTCTTTTTGTAGATATTGTAAAAATTTTAATTGTATAAAACCAGCTTCAAATAATATAAATATTAAAAAAAATAAAAATGAAATTTTTACAGAAAAAAATTTATTAAATAAATTCTAATATGAAAAAAATTACTATACTAACTTTTATTCTAATTATATTCTCTAAAGCTCTTTTAGCTAATAAGGTAGATTTTATAATAGTTAATAAAGAAGATAGAAATATTATTTTATTTAATAATGGAAAAGAACTAAAAAAATTTTCAATTTCTTTAGGCTTTGAACCACTAGGAACAAAAATTAAAAAAGGAGATGGTAAAACTCCTGAAGGATTATATCACATAGAAGAAAAACTAAACAAAAGCTCATTTTATCTAGCTTTAAAGATTTCATATCCTAATCCTTGGGATATTAGAAGAGCATTAAACCTTAACCTTCACCCTGGAGGACAAATTATGATACATGGCTTACCTAATGCTGATTACGATCTTAAATACCATAATAAATTAAATGATTGGACAGAGGGATGTATAGCAGTATCAAATAAAGAAATGCTATACTTATGGAAAAATATAGAAAAAGGAGTGCCTATATTGATTAGAAGATAATAATTAAATTTTTTTAATAATTCTTTTAAATATCTTAAGTGGTAGTGTTGATCCATATATATTAGCCATACTTTTATCATCGTCTCTTCCATTCCAAACTCCTATTACATAACCCTTTGCACACCCTATAAACCAAGCATCTCTACTATTTTGCGATGTTCCTGTTTTTCCATATATTTTAAATGGCATTTTAGATAACTTTACACCTGTACCCTCTTTTATTACAGCATTTAATAGTTTTTTTATTTTATTTTGTGTTTGTGTATCAATAACTTTTTTTCTATTAGGTGTAGTTCTTTTCCAATAACTTGTACCATTTCTTAGTATGATTTCTTTTATACCATATGGAATTATAGCTTTTCCTTTTCCGCATATTGCCCCGAAAGAACCTACAACTTCTAATAATGACATAGAAGAGACGCCTAAAGGCATCGATGGTTTATTAGGTATGTGTGAAGTAATACCTAGCCTTTGGGCTTTCTTTATTATAAAGTCTCTTCCTACCTCTTCAGATATTCTTACAGCTGCTACATTTGATGATTTAGCAAAGGCCCTTTTGATTGTAATTTTTCCTTCATACTTGTTTCCAAAATTTTTAGGTGACCAGCCTTGGTTATTTATAGGATCATCACTTACATAATCGTTTATCGAAAAACCAAAATCGAAAGCCGTTAAATAAACATAGGTTTTAAAAATAGATCCTATTTGTCTTTTAGATTGTGTAGCTCTGTTATATTTACTAATATTCCAGTTTTTTCCTCCTTTCATAGCAAGAACTGAACCTTCATGGTCCATTACTACCACTGAAACCTGTATGTTAGGATCAACATTCTTTATTTCTAATTCTACAGATTTATTGACTATTTCTTGTATTTTAGTATTTAAGGTGGACCTAATTAATAAGTCCTTTTTAGACCTTAATACTTCATCTGGGGTTTGTGAGTATATCCAATCTATAAAATATCTGGAATTTGTAGATATAAAATCATTATCTTTCTTATTATTGTTTTCTAATTCAATGTATGCAGCTGACCTTTGACTACTATCAATCATATTATTTTTATACATCATTGAAACAACAAGTTTAGCTCTATCAATACTAGCTTTTTTATTTACTAAAGGAGATAGTCTGCTAGGAGCTTTTAGTACCCCAGCTAAAATTGCTGACTGTGCTATACTTAAATTACCTGGCTCTACAGAGAAGTACCTTCTAGCTCCTGCCTTTACACCATAAAGTCCTGAACCAAAATATGCTCTATTTAAATATAGAGAAAGAATTTCTTTCTTAGTATATTTATATTCTAGATAGAATGAAATCATAAGCTCTCTTACTTTTCTTGATAAATTTTTGTTAGCATCTAAAAATATTAGTTTAGATAGTTGTTGAGTAATTGTAGATGCACCCTGTGCATACCTTCTTTCTTTTAAATTGAAGATAATTGCTCTTATTAATCCTTTAAAGTCAATACCATAATGCGAATAAAACTTTTTATCCTCTGTAACCAAAACAGCATTTATTAGGCTATCAGATACTTCTGATATGTTGATACTGCCTGCATAAACATCTCCAAGAGAACCGGCTATGTTTTCATTTTCATCTAGAAGGCTAATTGATGGCTTTCTTGTTTTATTCCCTAAGCCCTCAATATCAGGAAGTGTAATGAAACAATAGAGCAACCATGTAAATAAAAAAAAGAAGCTTATAATTGCAATAGCTCTGAACAGTTTCATTATGAAAGTTGTTAAGTATCTATATTTTCTGCTTCAAGAGCGTATTTTTGAATAAAATTTCTCCTAGGTTCAACATTCCCTCCCATAAGTTTACCAAATAATTCATCGGCAACCCACTCGTCCTTATATTGTACTCTTAAAAGTGTCCTAGAATCAGGGTCTAGGGTAGTTTCCCATAATTGACCAGGGTTCATCTCACCTAATCCTTTATATCTCTGAATAGTATAGGTTTTTCTTGTAAAATTATAAATTAGATCATAAAGATCTATTGGACCGTAGATTTCATGCTCTTTCTCACCTATTTTTAATATAGTATTACCTTCGCTGTAAATATCAGAAATTTCCTCCGTGAATTGGGCTAACTTTTTAAACTCTGCTGAATTAATTAGTTCCTCTTTAATTTTATATGTTTTTTCTATCTCATTTTTAATATGTGTTATAATAATATTTTTATCACTACTTACAAAATCACAACTCCAACTTTCATCATCTTTATTCTTTTTATTTAAATATGTTTTTAATATATCGCAAAACTTTTCTACTTTACTACTTTCTTCAAAACTTTTTAATTTCATGAAGCCTTTAACAACTATTGATTGAAGAATATCTCTGTTTAACTCTAAACTCGCTACTTTTAGTAATTTAGCTTGATCATAAGCATTTCTAATCAACTTTAAAAGAGGATCTCCTATTATTTTTAACCTTTCTTTTCCATATTGCAAGGTAAAGTCGTTAATGGCACTTTCTATTAAAAACTGATCCAAGCTTACTTCATCCTTCAAATAAACTTCGCTTTTTCCTCTTTTAACTTTAAAAAGTGGAGGTTGTGCAACATACAAATGACCTTCTTTAATAATTTCTTTCATATATTTAAAGAAAAAAGTAAGTATTAGTGTCCGAATATGTGATCCATCTACATCAGCATCAGTCATAATAATAATCTTATGATATCTAAGTTTTTCCAAATCAAAATCTTTATCTATTCCTGTACCCATTGCAGTTATCATAGCGCCAATTTCATTTGAAGCTAAAACAGCTGATATTCTAGGTTGCCAAGTATTTAAAATTTTTCCTCTTAAAGGCAAAATAGCTTGAAATATTCGATTTCTTGCTTGTTTAGCAGACCCCCCTGCACTATCTCCTTCAACTAAAAATAATTCTGCTTTTTCAGCGTCTTTTTCCTGACAGTCTGCTAGTTTACCGGGCAAATTGGTAATATCTAAAGCATTTTTTCTTCTTGAGAGGTCTCTGGCTTTTCTAGCCGCTTCTCTAGCAGAAGCAGCATCTATAATTTTTTTACATATAAATTTTGCATCAGAAGGATTTTCTTCCATCCAATGAGATAATTGTTCACTCACTATACCTTCTATGGCAGGTCTAACTTCAGATGATACCAACTTATCTTTAGTTTGAGAAGAAAACTTAGGGTCAGGTACTTTTATAGATACAATTGCAAATAGACCCTCCCTCATGTCATCACCTGTAAAATTAAGTTTTTCTTTCTTTCCATTATTGTTATCTTTAAGATACCTAGTTAGGACTCTTGTTAAAGCTGCTCTAAAACCGGCTAAGTGGGTTCCTCCATCTCTTTGTGGTATATTATTTGTATAACATTTTACATTTTCATGGTATGTGTCTGTCCACCTTAAAGATAATTCTACTTTAATTGAATCTTTTTCACCAAAAATACTAATTATTTTGGAATGTAGAGGTTGACTAGATTTAGAAAGCCAAATAATAAACTCAGATAAACCTCCTGTATAAAAAAAACTTTCTTCAGCTACTGGGTTAGTTCTCTTATCAATAAGTACAATCTTGATATTCGAATTTAGAAAGCCCAGTTCTCGTAATCTTCTTTCTAAAACGTTAAAATTAAAATTGATATTTGAAAAGGTATTTTGGGATGGGAAAAAAGTAATTTTAGTTCCTCTTTCTACTTCACTCTTTCCCTTTTTCTTCAATGATGAAATAGTATTACCTTCAGAAAATATGATTTCATATACTTCACCTTCTCTGTATATTTCTAGAATTAGTTTTGAAGATAAAGCGTTTACAACAGAAACTCCAACTCCATGAAGGCCTCCTGATACCTTATATGAGTTATCATCAAACTTTCCTCCAGCGTGAAGTCTTGTCATGATAACTTCTGCTGCAGAGACCCCCTCTTCATGTTGATCTATAGGTATACCTCTACCATTGTCTTGAACTGTGACCGATCCATCCTTATTCAAAACTACTGATATATAATCACAATGACCTGCTAATGATTCATCAATAGAGTTATCAACAACTTCAAATACCATATGATGTAGTCCACTGCCATCATCAGTGTCCCCAATATACATACCGGGTCTTTTTTTTACAGCTTCTAATCCTTTTAATACTTTTATAGATTCAGCATTATAATCTTTTTTAATATTTTTTTTTATATTAGGCATTTTTTATCTTATTTCCTTCTAAGTTATGATACCAAAAATTTTCCTTATTTTGAAAAAAACTTTCTTTCTCCGTTGCTGTTACCCATATTTGAGATTTGATTTCCATAAGTTTTTCTAATAAATTTGATTTTCTAGATAAATCTAAATGTGTAAATATCTCATCCAATAAAATTATAGGAGATTTTCTTGAATATTCCTTAAATGCAATTGCTGTAGCCAAAACAATAGATATTAAAAGTGATTTTTGTTCTCCTGAAGAACATAACTCAGCATTTAAATTCTTTTCCAGGTTTTTGATAATTAAATCAGTTTTATGACATCCTATTCTGCTTCCACCCAAAATAGCATCAACTTCTCTGCTTTTAAAATAATCTTTTACTAATGTTTCTTCTATATCTAACGCTGGTTCATTTTCAAGTCTAGTTTCTATTGATCCCGAAAAGGAAAGATCTATACGAGGAAAGTACTTGATAGAATTATTTAAATATTTAGTCAGTCTATTTATTGTCTCTAACCTAGAAGAGCTAATAGCGACAGAAAGCTTTGCTAAATGATCTTCTAAAACCTCCAGCCAACTAAGGTCATTTACACCATCCTTTAAAAGTTTGGTCCTTTGTTTCAGGTTTTTATCATATTCATTTAATCGAACAGAATGTTCATTATCAAAGATTACAACTAGTCTATCCAAAAAGTTTCGTCTCATACTTGAAGAACCCAAAAATATTCTTTCAGTATAAGGGGCTATCCAGAGCATAGGTATATTTTTACGAGCATTATTTGCTGAAATTTCTTTATCGTTAATTAATATTTTTCTATTTCTACTTTTTTTACTGTAGGAAGTTCTATAGCACCAACTAAAGTCTCCAGATGTACTTAGACTGATATCAACTAAGAAGCTTTCTTTATCATTTTTAATCATATCATAAAACTTTGCATTTCTAATTCCTTTGCCGTGAGAAAAAATAGATAATGCCTCTAATATACTAGTTTTACCCACACCATTATTGCCAACTATTAGTACTGAAGATTTTCCAGGAGAAAGTTCAATATCATTGTGGTTTCGAAAAGATCTAACTCTTACACTATTTATATGGTTATATATTTCTTGATTTTCATTATTTAACATTATTTAGTAGTCTATTAAATATGCATAGGCATTAATAAATAAAGGGCTTGTTTATCATCTTCATCAAAAATTAAAGTTGGGGATAATTTATCTGATAATAAAAATTTTATATTGGCACCACTAACTTGCTTAGCAATATCTAATAGATATCTAGAGTTAAATCCAATTTCTAAATCGTCTCCTGTGTAATGAACATTTATATTTTCTTTAGCACTACCTTGATCAGGGTTTTCAGCACTGATTTCTAAAGACTTATTTTTAAGTTCAAATTTTATTGCTCTAGTTTTATCTGAGGATAAAGTAGATACTCTGTCTACTGCATCAATAAACTCCTTTGTATCTATAATTAGCTCTTTTTTATTATTATTAGGAATTACTCTTTCGTAGTCAGGAAAAGCTCCATCTAAAAGCTTAGAAGTGATAGTAATATTATCTATAATGAATTTTATTTTATTTTTTGAGGTTTGTACTTTTACCATGCCTTCTTTACTATCAAGTATTTTTCTTAATTCTATAACTGTTTTTCTTGGTATGATAACTCCTTCTAGGTTACTTACATTATTAGGTAGTTCTGAGCTCAATCTAGACAACCTATGCCCGTCAGTAGCAACAACTCTGAATACCTCTTCTTCTCCATCTTTAACAGAATGTATATAAATACCATTTAAATAATATCTAGTCTCCTCTGTTGAAACTGAAAATAGCGTTTTATCTATTAGTTTTGCTAGTTTTTCTGCCTCTACTTCAAATCCATCTGGGAAATCACCAGAATGAACATCTGGAAAATCTTTAGGGCTTAAGCACATTAAAGAAAAAGAAATTTTATCAGTTTTAATATTTAACTTTTTACCTTCTGTACTCTCTAATTCTATTACAGATGTTTCTGGAAGTTTTCTAACTATATCATGTAGGACATGTGCTGGTGTAGTAATAGAACCGCTTTGTTCAACTCTACAAGAAATATTTTGTAATTCTGCTATTTCCATATCCGTAGCAGCAAGAGACAATGTATTATCCTTAGCTTCCAGTAGTACGTTACCCAATATTGGTATAGTGTTTCTTTTTTCAACTACCCCGTGAAGGTGGGCAAGAGACTGCATTAACTTCTTTTTTTCTATCGTAGCTTTCATGCATAATACCTATTTTTAATATGACATTGTGTTATAAAAAAATATATACACTATATATAGTATCATAAAGTGGTTGTAAATAAAATCCTATAATATACCTCTATAAACCTAAGGATCTTTTTAAAACTTTTATATGCTCATAAAATGCAATATCAATTTCACAAAGCTGTTCTACTTTTTTAACGGCATGTATTACAGTTGTGTGGTCTCTTCCACCAAATAGTTTACCTATTTCAGGAAGAGATTTTGGAGTACTAGTTTTAGACAAATACATTGCTACCTGTCTTGGCCTTGCAACAACTCTTGATCTTCTTATTGAAACCATATCACTTAATTTAATATTAAAATATTCAGATACTTTTTTTTGTATTTCCTCCACTGTAACTCTTCTATCATTAGCTCTTAATATATCATGAAGCAATTGCTTAGCTATATCTATATTAATTGGGCTATTTACTAGCTCTACATGAGCGCATAACCTTCTAAAGGCACCCTCTAACTCTCTTACATTAGAAGTAATTTTTTTAGCTAATAATTCTATAATTTCTTTACCTATTTTTATTTTTTTATTTGCTTCTGCTTTTGTCTTCAGTATGCTTAACCTTAACTCGTAATCTGCCTTATGAATTTCCCCCACTATACCAAAACTTAATCTAGATCTAAGTCTTTCTTCCACTCCATCTAGCTCTGAAGGAGGTCGGTCACCACTTATGATTATTTGTTTATTTTGATCAACTAAGGCATTAAATGTGTGAAAAAATTCCTCTTGAGTACTATCCTTTCCAGCTATAAATTGTATATCATCTATCATCAAAACGTCTACTGATCTAAATTTATCCTTAAATGTCATAGTATCTTTATGTCTTAATGATTTCACAAACTCATACATGAATTTTTCAGCTGACAAATATACAACTTTTCTTTTGGGGGTTCTTTCTTGAATATCCCAAGCCACAGAATGCATTAGGTGTGTCTTACCTAATCCCACACCTCCAAATAGATAAAGAGGATTAAAAAAAACTTTATTATTTTCAGCTACTTTTTTTGCTGCAGCAAATGCAAACTCATTTGATTTTCCGACTACAAAATTTTTAAAATTAAACCTAGGATCAATAGGTGACAACAAACTACTCTTAATATTTGATTTGTCAGTCAGTTTTGAAAAGTCTGCAAAATCCTCTGATACAGCGTCTATTCCTGAGCCATCAACCACTATTTTTATTTTTTTAATATTTTTAAAAAATTTTCTACTAATAGACTCTATTTTGCTACTGTAGTGGGGAATTACCCAGTCAGCAAGAAAAGGAGAGGGCAAGGAAAAATATAAAACACCATTTTTTAATTTTAAAATACTAAGTCTTGACAGCCAACTTTTAAATGCTAATTGCCCTATCTCTTGCACTAGACAAGATTGAACTTCAAAAAAAAGCTTTTTTAAATGTGTTATTTCTTCTTTCTTTAACTTAGCAACCTCAAAATCTTCCACAAAGCTCTCCCATACACAAAAAAACATGTTTTTTTGTGTTAAAACAATAAATTTTTATTATGTAATAAAGATATAGATTAGATAAAAGTTTAAAAGATAAAATTTAAATTATTTTTTTTTTAACTGTACAATCCTTGAATTCAGTCTTTTTTGTATTCTAGAAATTTTTGCTTTGGATAAAATGTTTTTATTTTTAGAAGCTTGTAATTTTGGATCCACTTTTTTAAGTAATTCT
>CACHHO010000008.1 GCA_902579545.1 Rhodospirillaceae bacterium
TTTTTTTCCATATGGGGCTGAAATGAAATCTTTTATCTTTGTGTCCAAATCCATCAATAAAATGTGATTTATTAAATTTAGGTTGAAGGTCAAGAAATTTCTTTTTTTTAAGATCTTTTAAGTTTCCTAGGTTTGACAAACTTAAAGTTTTATCTATTATTTGCTCCTCTGAGTATGAAAATACTTTTCTTTTAGATCCAAGTCTCCTAGATAATTCATTTATTAGCTTGTGGTTTGACCAGCAATCTCCTAATTCATTAATTAGTTTAGGACCTAGTGTTAGATGTTGATGTCCACCTGATACATAAATATCATTGTGTTCTACAAAGCTAGTAGCAGGTAATAATATGTCAGCATACTTTGCGGTTTCAGTCATAAATTGCTCATGTACGCAGGTAAAAAGGTCAGCCCGAGAAAATCCTTTTATGACTTTTAAAGTTTCCGGTGCAACTACTAAAGGATTAGTATTCTGTATAATTATAGCCTTTACAAGCTGTTTATTCTGTAAAGCAGACTTATCACCATTTAAAATTGGTCCTATACGTGATTGATCTAACTCTCTAATAGTAGAATTTTTATAATTTAGTCCCTCAATTAGAGTTTTATCAATATTATATATACCACCGTTGTTATAGAATGCTCCTCCACCTAATTCTTTCCATGCGCCTATTACAGTAGGTATACAAGTTACAGCGTGCATATTAAAAGAACCATTTCTTTGTCTTGTAAAACCATACCCAAGCCTTATAAAAACTTTTTTTGTTTTGCTTATCAAATTAGCTAATTTGTGTATTTCTTCTTTCTTTACTCCACAAACCTTGCTTGCCCAGGTTTGACTTTTTTTCAATAAATGTTTTTTAAGTTTTTCATAATCTTTGCTATATTGATGAAGAAAGTTATAATCTACTTTATTATTATCAAATAAATATTGCATTATTCCACATGCAAGTGCTCCGTCGGTTCCAGGTCTTATTTTAATATGTATATCAGCTAACTTAGCTGTTTTAGTTAAGTATGGATCTATTACTATAAATAGGGCGTTATTATTTTTTCTTGCATTCTGGACATGTTTCATAAAGGTAACTTGAGTAGATGCGGGATTTCCTCCCCACATTATAATAATATCTGAATTTACAACCTCTCTAGGATCCGGTCCCATTAAGGCCCCAACTCCAGCCATCCAGCCTGCCTGAGGAAGTGTATTACAAATAGTAGAATACTGTCCTGAAAAGTTAAACTCATGCCTGAATCTATTTATACCGTCTCTTTGGACAAGCCCCATCGTGCCAGCATAAAAATAAGGCCACACAGACTCTGGGCCATATTTTTTTATAATATTTTGTAAATTATCACATATTATCTTTAAGGCTTCTTCCCAACTAATTTTTTCAAACTTACCTTCTCCTTTTTCTCCAACTCTTTTCATTGGAGATAATAATCTTTTAAGATTATGTGTTCTTTCTCTATATCTTGAGACTTTTGCGCAAATAACTCCTTTAGTATAAGAATTATCTTTATTTCCTTTTACTTTATATATATTTTTATTGTCATGTTCTATATCTAAAACACAGGTGCTAGGACAATCATGTGGACAAGCAGATGTTGAAATTAAACGCATAATACTATATTAAAAAAAAAATACAAACATGCTAGAAAAAAATTTTATAAAAATAACTGAATTGATTGTACTAGGACTTATTTTTCCTATTTTAGTTGTTTATTATGGCCTTTCTAATTATATATTATTTTTTTTATGGATTATTTTTATATATTGCTTAATTATTTTCCTGTGTTTTTATAAATCTAAAGAAAGCTTAAATAAGTTCTTTACTATTTACAAGCATAGAACATATATATATTTAATATTATTTAGATGGATCTTTTTCTCTTTTTTTCTTTACATTTTTACAGTTGTATTTTTTCCAGAACATTTATTTTCTATTCAAAAAAAAAACATTTCTTTGTTATATAAAATATTTTTATTTTATCCACTTTTTTCTGCATTTCCTCAAGAGTTTATTTTTTGTACATATTTTTTTAAAAGATATAAAAGTTTATTTATTAAAGAAAAAAATATGATAATTATGAGTTCAATATTATTTTGTTTTGCTCATATATTTGTTATTAACTGGGTTGCTCCTTTAATAGGGTTATTTGGAGGTTTTATTTTTGCAAGAACATATAGCAAAACTAAGTCACTATTAATAGTTAGTTTAGAACATGCACTTTATGGAAATACCTTATTCTTTTTGGGTTTAGGATGGTTTTTTTGGGGAGGTTCGGTTGGAAGGTAAATATAAAAACTTTACTAAAAGATAAAGTACTATTGAATTTGCTATATGCCAAATAAAGTGAGTTCCGTAGAAATTTATATTGCATAATTTTTTATCAAGTGTTCTTAAGAGTAAAGAAATACTAAATAAAAAAGCTATAAGCAAAAAGTAATTATACTTTTTATATATGCTTTTATTTATGAATAAGTATAAATATATTAAATATAAATGTATAACAATTGGAAAATAATAAGAAGAGGAACCCAAAAAAGAAGAACTAAAAGAATTACCAAATAAGTGGCATAAATAAATAAATAAAATGCTTAAGCTTATAGAAATATATTTTTTTATATTCAAAAAATTATAAAAGTTATAAAGATAATAAACTATAAATAGAACTATAAAAAAAACATCTAAAAAGGCTGTTAGACTACTTGGAATAGAATGCAATAACAAACTTCCTATGCCTATAAAAAAAATAATTATTGGGAAAAATTTATTTTTTATTGATTTATCTTTTAATAATAAAAAGGATGTAAAAATAAAGCAAAAATTTGTTATAATGTTTAGTGGCTCAGAAAAAAAATATAAACTAGTCCTTTCACAATAAAAAAAACTATTTTCCATCTTGTTCCATATCTATTAAAAAGTTTTTTATTTTTTTTCCTAATATGAAACCACCTAACTGGCCATTTGATTTGATAACTCTGTGGCAGGGAATTAATAATAAACAAATATTTTTTGCACAGGCATTTCCTATAGCTCTAGGAGAAGATTTTAATTTATTTGCTATTTCTAGATAGGTTTTTGTATTACCATATTGAATTTTTTTTATTTCGTTCCAAACTTTTATTTGAAAACTAGTACCCTGAGGTTTACAAGAAAAGTTTATTTTTTTTACTTTTTTTTCAAGGTAATTATTTATATTATTCTGAAATTCTATTTGAATTAAACTGCCTTTACTAGTTGAGAGTTTTTTTTTAGAAGGATAAAATTTCTTTATTATATTGTTTTCCTGAATAAGAATAAAATTACCCAATTTAGTTTTAATTGTACTTGTGTTATGATTGGACATAGTATTATTTAATTATTAATATGACATTTTTTCAAGCAATAAATAGTTGTTTAAGCAAGTACACAATTTTTCATGGTAAAGCAAAAAGGCCTGAATATTGGTATTGGAGACTTTTTGAGCTTTTATTAGCCTTGATATCTATTCAGCTTGATAAAGTTTTTTTTGATTTAAAAGAAATAGGCTCTTTTTCATTATTTGTTTTTTTTTTTACATTTTTACCTGGTATAGCCGTAAGTGTTAGGAGATTGCATGATGTTAATAAATCTGGTTGGTGGTTACTTATAAGTTTAACTGGAATAGGTAATTTTCTTTTGTTATATTGGTTTCTTTTACCAAGTGATTTAAAAAAAAATAACTATAATTGAAAAATATGAGGTTTTTATGGATTTAATTGACAAGAGTTTGTTTAAGCAACAATGTTATATAAACGGAGAATGGACGAATTCTGAAACTAAAGAAACTTTTAATGTAATCAATCCATCTGATCAAAATATAATAGGCACAATGCCAAATTGCAAAAAAAAAGAAACTTCTGATGCAATTGAGTCCGCAAGATCCTCTTGGGGAAAATGGAAAAACTTTACAGGTAAGGAGAGATCTTCTTTAATTAGAGCGTGGCATGAACTAATCCTTAAAAATATTGATGACTTATCGCTAATTATGACTTTAGAAAATGGAAAACCATTATCTGACGCGAAAGGTGAAATTTTATATGCGTCCTGGTTTACTGACTGGTTTGCAGAGGAAGCAAAAAGAACTTATGGTAAAACCATTCCTTCAACCACTTCAGGTAGAAGAATTATTACTGTAAAACAATCAGTAGGGGTCTGTGGTATTATTACACCTTGGAACTTTCCTGCTGCAATGATAACCAGAAAAGTTGCTCCTGCTTTAGCGGCCGGATGCCCTGTGGTAATTAAACCTGCTGGAAGCACACCATTCACGGCAACGGCTTTAGTAGAACTTGCTCATAGGGCAGGTATTCCTAATGGAGTAATAAATTTAATTTCGGTATCTGAGAGTGATGTAGCAGAGGTAGGGCAGGAATTATGCACTAATGAAAATGTAAGAAAAATTTCTTTTACAGGATCAACAAATGTTGGAAAAACCTTAATGTCTATGACAGCGTCAACAATAAAGAAGGTTTCTATGGAATTAGGAGGACATGCGCCTTTTATTGTTTTTGAAGATGCTGATTTAGATGAAGCTGTAGTAGGGGCTATGGCTAATAAATATAGAAATAGTGGACAAGTTTGTGTTTCCGCAAACAGAATATATGTACATGAAAAAATTTACGATATTTTCTCTGAGAAACTTGCCGAAAAGTCTGCCAACTTAAAAGTATCTGATGGAAGAGTTGAAGGAGCGCAAATAGGGCCATTAATTACAGAAAAAGCATTGGAAAAGGTAAATGATCACGTTAAAGATGCTGTCAGTAAGGGTGCTAATATACTGACAGGAGGAAGCAACGATAATTCAGGGAAACAATTTTATAAGCCTACGGTTATGACAGGAGTTAATGATAGTATGAAAATATACTATGAAGAGACTTTTGGACCAGTTGCTCCAATAATAAAATTTAAAACTGAAAATGAAGTTATAAAAATGGCAAATGATACAAAATATGGTTTAGCAGGCTACTTTTATAGTAGGGATATAGGTAAAATATGGAGAGTAGCTGAAGAATTAGAATATGGCATGATCGGTATAAATGCTGGTGTTATTTCGACAGAAGTTGCTCCTTTTGGAGGAATAAAAGAGTCAGGTATTGGTAGAGAGGGAGCTTCAGAAGGAATAGATGAGTATTTAGAAACAAAATACTTATGTTTTGATGGAATAAATAAATAAGTAATTGGAAAAATTTCAAAAAAAAGTATTTACTGTTATATCTTTTGATAAGAGTATAGGTGGCATATCAAAAATGATAGAATTATCTACCTTAGCAATGACAAGTAAGGTAAGTAAAATTAATCTATTTCTTTTAAAAAATTCTAATACTACAAAAAAATTAACAGAAAAATTTAAGAATAATGAAAAAATTAGAATATATAAATTTAATTATTTAGAAAAGTTCTTATTAAAAACTGGTTTTTTAAAATCAAAATTTTATAAGAAAATCATATTATCAGATATTATCTTTATTCATAATGCTAATTTAGCTAAACCCTTGAGAAGAATCTTTATTGAAAAGTTTATAATATTGTTTTTTCATACAGATAAACAAAAACAATTAAAAAGTTTAAAATATGTAAACAAAGTATTTACAGTAAATAATTTTTCTAAGTCTCTAATTAATAGAAGTTATAATAATAAAGCTACTCTACTAGCTAACTGTATAGATGTAAAAAGCAACAAGAAATATTATGAAAGAAAAAATAAAAAGCTAGTAGTAGGTGCTATGGGCAGACTAGTAAAGAAAAAGGGGTTTGATAAATTAATAAGGATATTTAAGCAATATGAGGATATTAGTTTAATGATTGCAGGAGATGGACCGTTGATGAATTACTATAGAGGATTGGTTAAGGGGCATAAAAATATTAATTTACTAGGATGGGTGGAGAATAAAAATATTTTTTTTTCAAAAATAAATATTTTTTTTAGTTCTTCCGAAGAAGAACCTTTTGGACTAGTTATTTTAGAAGCAATGACCAGAGGCATACCAGTAATAAGTACTAAATGCAATGGCCCTATGGACATATTGAAAAATAATCATAATGGAATTTTAGTAGAAAAAAATAATATAGCAGAAATGAAACAAGCTGTATTTAAATTAAAAGATAATGTAAATTTAAGAAATAAAATTGTTAAAAATGCTTTGGTAACTGTAAAAAAGAAATATAGTATAGAAGAATATAGGAAAAATTTATTTCAAGAAATTAAAAATTTTTATGATAAGTATTAATAAAATTAATAAATTTGATTTGATAGTAATAGGTGGAGGCTCGGGAGGAGTAAGGGCTGCAAGAATTGCGGCTTTGCATGGAGCTAAAGTGGCTTTATGTGAAAAAGATAGAATGGGAGGCACTTGTGTTATTAGAGGATGTATTCCAAAAAAGTTATTATTTTATTCATCACAATTTAATGATTTTATAAATATTTCTGATGCTTATGGTTGGAATATCAAAAATACAAAATATCATTTAAATAAAATGATAAAAAATAAAAACAATGAACTAAAAAGATTAGAGGGTATTTATGAAAAAAATGCAATAAAAGCAGGTGTAAAAATATTTAAGGGTTTTGCTAATTTCATAGATAAAAATATAGTGCAAATTAATAATAAAAAAATATTTGGTAAAAAAATTATCATTGCAGTAGGAGGAATACCTCAAAAACTAAATATAGAAGGAAGTAATTATGCTAAGGACTCAAATTCTATAATGCAATTAAAAAGATTACCAAAGAAGATGGTAATTATAGGTGCAGGATATATTGCTATAGAGTTTGCTTTTATATTTGCGAACTTGGGTGTTAAAATACACTTAATAGTAAGAAAGAATATATTAAGAGGTTTTGATAATGATTTAGTTAATCAAGTCAAAAAAAATTTAGAAAATAAAAATGTAAACATTTATTTAAATGAAGAAGTAAAACAAATTAAAAAAATAAAAAAAAAATTTATTGTTCAATTTAAAAATTCACCAAGAAAAATATTATCTGATGAGGTTTTAATAGCAATAGGAAGGAAACCTAATATAAAAAAACTAGGTTTAGATAATATAAAGTTAAAATACGATAAAAATGATGCTATCATAGTTGATAAAAATCTAACTACAAATATAAAAAATATTTATGCAATAGGGGATGTTACAAATAGAATAAATCTTACACCGGTTGCAATTGCAGAAGGTAATGCTTTATCTGATAAAATATTTTCTAAAATAGAAAAAAAGATTGATTTAACTAATATTGGTACAGCAGTATTTTCATCACCGCCTATATGTTCTGTAGGCTTAACGGAAACTGAAGCGATAAATAAAATAGGTGCTATAGATATATATGAGAGCGAATTTAATTCCTTAAAATATTCTATTGTAAAGAAGAAGGTTTCAACTTATATAAAATTATTAGTAAACAAAAAAAATGATTATATTTTAGGTGCACACATGTGTGGAGAAGATGCGCCGGAGATAATACAAATGATAGGTGTTCTAATAAATGCAAAGGCAAAAATAACAAACTTTATTAATACAATGGCTATACATCCAACAGTAGCAGAAGAATTTGTTACTTTTAAAAAACCAACAAGAAGCTATAAATAGGAAAAAAAATGGATAAAAACTGGAATAAAGATACCTGGAGAAAGTTAAATATACGTCAACAACCCATATATGAAGACCAAAGCTCTCTTAAAACCGTGGAGGAGAAAATAGAGAGACTTCCGCCTTTAGTTTTTGCAGGAGAGGTTAGAAGTCTGAAAGAAAAAATTAAAAAAAGTTGCTTTAGGAGAGGCTTTTTTACTTCAGGGTGGAGATTGTGCAGAAAGTTTTTCTGATTTTAGTGCAAATAATCTTAGAGACTCTTTTAAGGTTATTTTGCAAATGTCTGCTGTACTGACTTATGCTTCGTCATTACCAGTAGTTAAAATTGGAAGAATGGCTGGGCAATTTGCTAAGCCAAGATCCGATGATTTTGAAGAAAAAAATGGTCTTAAATTACCTTCTTATAGAGGAGACATCATTAATGATATTGAATTTAATGAACCATCAAGGAAACCTGACCCTAATAGAATGCTTGATGCTTATAGTCAGTCTGCTTATGCACTTAACTTAATTAGAGCATTTGCAACAGGAGGATTTGCAGATCTAGAAAAGGTACATAATTGGAATTTAGATTTTGTTAAAAGAAGTACAAAAGATAAATACTTTGAGTTAGCAAACAGTATTACCAATGCACTTAAATTTATGAAAGCATGCGGTTTTAATAAAAAAAATGTTCCCGAATTTAGGCAGGTAGAATTTTATACAAGCCATGAAGCATTACTTCTTAATTATGAAGAGGCGCTTACTAGAGAAGATTCTTTTAGCGGAGGTTGGTATGATTGTTCTGCACACATGCTTTGGATTGGAGAAAGAACAAGAAATTTAGATGAAGCTCATGTGGAGTTTATGAGAGGAATAGAAAATCCTATTGGGATAAAAATAGGACCATCTGTTGATGAAGGTTATCTGATTGATTTATTAAATATTTTAAACCCTAGTAATGAACCAGGCAGGGTTACACTGATTACTAGGATGGGATCGGAAAACATTTATAGCACATTACCTAAGTTAATTAAGGTAATAAAAGCTAATAATAAAAATGTAATATGGTCATGTGATCCTATGCATGCTAATACTTATAAATCTTCAACTGGATTTAAAACTAGATCCTTTGATAAAATTATTGAAGAGATAGAAGCGTTTTTTAAAGTTCATCAAAAAGAAGATAGTTTTCCTGGTGGTATACATTTAGAACTTACTGGCTTAGATGTCACTGAATGTGTAGGTGGATCTCAAAAGATAAAAGAAGAAAATTTATCAGATAGATATCATACACACTGTGATCCTAGGCTTAACGCAAGCCAGGGTTTAGATCTTGCATTCAAGCTTTCTGAATTTATAAAAACTAATAGAGGTTTATAACTTTGAATAATAATAATTTAGATAAATTTTTAAAATTAAATTCAGATTATTATTTTAAAAAAACAAAAAAAATTATTTTAGATAGCAAGGATATTAATGTAACTTACGCAATATTTATGAGAAGACCCGTAATATTTTGCCCACAAATAGCTGTTAATTGGTTAGAAAAAGTTGAAAAAATAAGAAAAACAAAGTTTGATATTAAAATTTGTCATAAGGAAGGTGCATGGGTAGGAGCTGGAGAGCCATTAATGTATATATCCGGAATGTTTTCTGAGTTAGTAGAATTAGAGACAATTTATTTACAGTTAATTGGTCCGGCATCTGTTGCTGCTTACAATGCTTATAAGATGTGTATAGATATGCCTAAAACTTCATTTATGGCTATGGATGCAAGGCATTGTGCTGGATCACAAATGCATGAACTGATGGCTTATGGAGCAAGTGTAGGTTCAAAAAAAGCAAAGGAAGAGTCTTGTGCTATAGGCTTTATTGGTTCATCTTGTTTTTCCACTTCCCATTATTTTCAAGCAAAATATGCATTAGGTACTATGCCACACGCCTTAATAGGATATGCAGGTTCGACTTTAAAGGCTGCTAAACTTTATCACAATTCCTTCCCAGAAGAAAACCTCTCCGTTTTAGTTGATTATTTTGGAAATGAAATTTCAGATACATTAGAAGTTTGTAACGAATTTAAAAACTTAGTCAATAAAGAAAAATTATTTATTAGATTAGACACTCATGGTGGTAGATATATTCAAAATTTAGATATAGAAAAATCATATAATATTTTAGAGGAATTTAATCAAAGTTGTATAAGAACATATAGAAATGAACAAGAATTAAAATGGCTAGTAGGAGCAGGAGTTAGTGCTGCAGCTATTATTTATCTTAGAAATAAATTAGATGAGAATGGATTTAAAAAAGTTAAAATTATAGCTTCATCTGGCTTTAATCCTTCTAAATGTAAACTATTTTCTGTAGCTAAGGTACCTGTTGATATTATAGGTACGGGTTCTTATATTCCTGAAAATTGGGAAGAAACCTATGCAACTGCTGACATCATTAATTACAATGGTCAAAATATTGTAAAAAAAGGTAGAGAGTTTTTATTAAAAAGAAATTAAATAAATGACAAGTTATAACATAGTACTAGCACAAATAAATCCAGAATTAGGCAATATTAAAGAAAATGCTAATAAAATTATTAAAATTTTAACTAAATACACTAATAAAGCTGACTTAATAGTTTTTCCTGAATTAAGTTTATTAGGTTATCCGCCAGAAGATTTAATCCTAAGAAAAAAGTTGCATTTGGAATTACAAAAGTACTTAAAGATAGTAGAACTTTTTGCTAAAAAGAAAAAAATTTCTATTATTGTAGGTGCTCCTATGAAGATTAAAAATTCTATAGGGAATGCTGCTATTTATATACATAATGGTAAAAGAAAAATTATTTTTAAAAACAATTTACCTAATTATGGTGTTTTTGACGAAAAAAGAATTTTTATTGAAGGGCCTAAATATAATTACATTAAATTTAAAAAGATTAAAATAGGGCTCATGATATGTGAAGATATGTGGACTGAAAAAATAGCTAGAAATCTTATAAAAGATAAAGTAGATATTTTCATTGTTATAAACGCTTCGCCTTATGATAATCAAAAGCAGATACAAAGGGCAAAAGTTGCAAAAAAAATAATAAAAATTACAAAAAGGCCACTAGTTTATGTTAATCAAATAGGAGGGCAGGATGAATTAGTATTTGATGGGGGATCATTTATACTAGATAACGAAGGTATTATTGTTAATCAACTTAATTTCTGGAAGGAACAAAATAAAAATATAGAAATTAAATTTAAAAAAAATAAAATCTTGTTTCCTACTTATGAAAAATGTTTTATTCCTGATCAAAATTTTAATACCTGGAATGCTTTAGTGCTAGGGTTAAGGGATTATGTGAAAAAGAATTTATTTAAAAAGGTTATTTTAGGTTTATCAGGTGGAATTGACTCTGCTGTATCTGCTGCTATAGCAGTAGATGCTTTAGGTAATAGTAATGTAATAGGTGTTAAAATGCCATCAAAATTTTCCTCGAAAAGTAGTATAATTGATGCAGATGAAACTATTAGATTACTAAAAATAAAATCTGAAACCATAAAAATAAACCAAATATATGATAAATATTTAACTATTTTAAGTAAAAATTTTAAGAAAAATATTTCAAGTCTAACAAGAGAAAATTTACAATCTAGAATAAGAGGATCACTTTTAATGTCTTTTTCAAATAATTACTCTTACTTATTAATTAGTACCGGTAATAAAAGTGAAATGTCTGTAGGATATTCAACTATTTATGGTGACATGAATGGAGGGTTTAATGTTTTAAAAGATATATATAAAACAGATTTATACAAACTAGCAAATTGGAGAAATGAATTAAAAGATAAGCTTTTTAAAGGGCCCATAGGAAATGTGATACCAAAAAATTCACTCTTAAAGCCTCCATCTGCAGAACTTAGTTTTAATCAAAAAGATACAGATTCTCTTCCTGAATATGTAATACTAGATAAAATTTTATTTTATTTAATTGAAAAAGAGCTTTCTATAGAAGAAATTTGTAGGAAAGGATACTCAGAAAAAATAGTAAAAAAAATACTAAGGTTATTGCTGTTATCTGAATACAAAAGAAGACAGGCTCCACCTGGCGTAAAAATATCAGTGAAGTCATTTGGTAAAGAAAGAAGGTATCCAATAACAAATCATTTTAAAAAATAAAAATGGCAGGAACAAACAAAAAAAAAAAATTTATTTTTAGTAAGCCTGCAATTATTCTAAGAAACACTCAATTACCAGATAATATAGGTATGTCTGCAAGGTCTATGGTAAATTATGGATTTAAAGATTTGAGAATAGTAAAGCCTAAAGTTAAATGGCCAAATAAAAAGGCTGATTCAGCATCAGCAGGAGCTTTTGATATAATAAATAAAAATACTAAAATATATTCTAATATTGAGGATTCATTTAAAGGGATAGATATAATATTTGCTACTTCTGTAAGAAATAGAGACTTAGAAAATATTGTGTTATCTCCTAGAGAAGCAGTAAAAATTGCTAAATATAAATATAAGAATAATAAAATTGGATTTTTATTTGGACCTGAAAAAGCAGGTTTAAATAATGAGGACCTGTCTGAAGCTAATTACATAATACAAATACCAACTAATCCAAGCTTTGGCTCATTGAATATAGCTATGGCAGTAAATATTATATGTTACGAATGGTATTTGCTTGAAAATGATTCGCTAACTGATGAAAAGCTGATATATAACGTAGCAGATAAAAAAAAAATTTATCTATTTAAAAAGTTTTTAATTAGTACCTTGTATAAAACAAAGTTCTTAAAAGACAGGCTTACTGACAAAAAATTAGAGATTAATGTAAAAAATATTTTTTCAAAAAAAATACTAACAAACAAAGAAATATTAATTTTATATGGAATAATAAAAAATTTAAAAAAATACAAAAAATAAGTAATTGACATATTATACAACATAAGTATTATTTCAAAATTAAAGTATTATGAGTAAGAGAACACAACCTAGAAATAAAATTGATAGAAGATTAGGATGTAATCTGTGGGGTGAACCTAAATCACCCTTTAACAGAAGAGAATACGGTCCTGGTCAGCATGGATCTAAGAAAAGAAAACTATCTGATTTTGGTATACAGTTATTTGCTAAACAGAAATTGAAGGGCTATTACGGTAATATTTCAGAAAAGCAATTTAGGCGTTATTATGATAAAGCGCTAAAGAAAAAAGGAGATACTAGTGAGCACTTGATTGCTCTTCTAGAGACCAGGTTAGATGCAATGATTTATAGAATGAACATTGCTCCTACAGTTTTTTCTTCTAGGCAACTTATTAATCATGGTCATATTGAAGTCAATAATAAAAGAGTAACTATTCCTTCATATTCAGTAACTATGAAAGATATAATTTGTGTAAGAAAAAAATCTTTGGAACATCCTGTAGTTTTAGAAACAACTGAAAAGGCTACGAGAGATGTACCTGATTACATTGAGTTTGATAAACAAAAAATTGTCGGAAGACTAATTAGGATACCTAAGCTTAGCGATGTTCCTTATCCTGTACAGATGGATCCTAACCTTGTAGTAGAATTTTACTCGAGATAAATATTTTAATTATTTGAAAAATTAACTTTTTTTTCTTCAAAATACTTTTTTAATTCACCCGTCTCAAACATTTCTCTAATAATATCACAGCCACCAACAAATTCTCCTTTAACATATAATTGCGGAATTGTTGGCCAGTTACTAAAAGATTTTATACCTTCTCGTAACTTTTCATCTTGCAGGACATCATAAGATTGAAAGTCTACACCTATATGTTTAAGAATCTGAACAACTGTGGAAGAGAAACCACACTGTGGAAAAGTAGGGTCTCCTTTCATATAAAGAACTACCGGGTCATTTTCATTATTTTTTTCAATTACATTATTAATTTCATTCATATTTGCCTCATTATTAATCATTAGGTACTAGAGTGGTGAGTGAAAGAGCATGAAGTGTACCACCCATTTTACCACCTAGCGCGTCATAAACCATCTTGTGTTGGTTTACCTTAGTCATTCCTTTAAACTTATTTGATGTAACAGTAGCAGCATAATGGTTATCATCCCCCGCTAAATCTTTAATATCTACTGTAGCATCTGGAATTGATGCTAAAATCATACTCTCGATTTCATCTCTTTTCATTCCCATAACTTACTCTTTAATTTTATTTTTAATCAATTTTTTTAAATTATCTATATTTATATAACTTTTATCTGGAAAATTCAATATTCCATTATCACTTATAATACGTCCTACTTTTTTGAAATGGATTTTATTTTTTTTTAATTTAAACTCTAGTTTATTAATATTCTTTTCACTTACTGAAACTAGATATCTAGATTGATCTTCTCCAAATAAAAATGAATGTTTAGTAGATATATTATTAAATTTTATAGAATTTTTTCCTCCTAAGCACATTTCTATTATTGCAACAATTAATCCTCCATCAGATAAATCATGACATGCAGTAATTAAATCTTCATCTATAAGAGACAAAACAGTAGCAGCATTATTAATCTCATCTTCAAGTATTACATTTGGAGGCAAACTATTTTCTAAAATATCGCTAAAGTTATAAAAACATCTTTCATAGCAAGAGTTTGATAAATGGCCTAGAGTATTTCCTATTAAATAAAGACTATCATTTATTTGTTGACTATTATAAGAAACAGTTTTTCTGTAATCTTCAATTACTCCTATTGCCCCTATCTGAGGAGTAGGCGGAATATTTAAGCCATTAGTCTCATTATAAAAAGATACATTTCCTGATACAATTGGCACATTTAGTTTTTTTGATGCAATATTTAATCCTTTAATAGTATTAACAAATTGTCCCATTATTTCAGTTTTTTCTGGATTTCCAAAATTTAAACAATTAGTTAATGCAAGTGGTTTTGCACCTACTGAAACTATATTTCTGTAAGACTCACATACTGCTTGAATAGCCCCCAAGTAAGGATCGCTGTGGCAATAAAAAATATTACAATCTGTAGTTGTTGCTATTGCTTGATATTGAGTATTAGTTTTAATTACGGATGCATTTCCTCCAATTTGAGAAATAACATTTCTAGTAATCATGTGATCATACTGTTCCCAAATATATTTTTTATTCATAAAGTTTGGAGTGCCAAATATTTTTTTTACAATTTCATTGATTTTTAGATTTGGAAATGATTTTTTAAAAAAAATATTTTTTCTAATAGTAAAGCTCCTTTTATAAAATTTTGCGTTTACTAGACTGTCTAAAGGAATATCACATACTATTTTCTTTTTAAATTTTAGTTTAATTTTTTCATCTTTAATAATTTTACCTATATTTGCATAATCAAGACCCCATTTTTTAAATATCTTTTTTGCAATTAATTCTTTCTTTGGGTTTAATATAATCAACATTCTTTCTTGACTTTCAGATAACATTATTTGATCAGCTGTCATATCATTAGTTCTTAACGGTACTTTATCCAAATTTATAGATATTCCCAAATTTGAAGAAGCTGCTAACTCTACTGAAGATGATGTTAAACCAGCAGCACCCATATCTTGTATGCCTATTATAGCATCTTTTTTCATCAATTCTAAACATGCTTCCATTAATAATTTTTCTGTAAAGGGGTCTCCCACTTGTACAGTAGGTTTCAGTGACTCCGTTTCTGTATTGAATGCACCAGATGACATACTAGCGCCATGAATGCCATCTTTTCCTGTTTTTGATCCTACATAAACAACAATATTACCAGGTTTTCCTGCTTTAGCATAAAATATTTTATTCTTTTTAGCTATACCAACAGTCATGGCATTAACTAGAATATTTTTATTGTATCTTTCATCAAAAGTGCATTCTCCACCAACTGTAGGAATTCCAGTACAATTACCATAGTCTCCTACCCCAGAAACTACTCCTTTATATAAAAAATTAGTTTTTTTATTTTTAATAGAACCAAATCTAAGACAGTTTAAGTTAGCAATGGGTCTTGCCCCCATAGTAAATATATCTCTCATTATTCCTCCAACACCGGTTGCAGCGCCCTGATAGGGTTCTATAAAGGATGGATGATTATGACTCTCTATTTTGAAAACTATAGCATTATTTTTTCCAATATCTATTACACCCGCATTTTCTCCAGGACCTTGAATAACCCAGGGAGCCTTAGTATTTAATTTTTTTAGCCAAAATTTAGAAGACTTATATGAGCAATGCTCACTCCACATCGCAGAATATATTGCCAGTTCAGTTATACTTGGTTTTCTATTTAAAATCTGAATTATTTCATCATAGTCTGTAGCTTTAAGGCCTAACTGATTTAGTAAAATATTTAAATTATTTAACATAAAAGGGAACCTATAATTCGATACATTATTACATCTTTAGTTTTTATGTTATTAAACCTTTCTGGATGAGGCATCATGCCAAGAATTTTTTTATTTTTACTAAGTATCCCAGCAATATTTTGAACTGAGCCATTTGGATTATTTTTTTTATCACATATTCCTGATGAGGAACAATATTTAAATGCAATCTGATCATTGTTAATAATTTTAGTTAATTCTGAATCAGAAACTACATAATTTCCCATTTTGTGCGCTATTGGTAATTTAATAACATCTTCTTTTATCTCTTTTGTAAATAAACTTGTTTTATTAATAGTTTTTAACTGTACTTCTTTGCATATAAATTTAAGACTTTTATTCATTATAAGTGTACCCGGTAATAAATTAGCTTCAGTTAGTATTTGAAATCCATTGCATATACCTAAAATTGGAATGCCTTTTTTAGATAATTTATAAATTTGTTTTACTATATTACTGGTAGAAGCAATAGCCCCACTTCTCAAATAGTCTCCAAACGAAAATCCTCCTGGAATTATTATTAAATCTGTTTTTATAGGTAAACTTTCTGTATACCAAATTAGTTTTGGTTTAGTATTAGTAATAGCTAAAATACTATTATAAATATCAAGGTCACAGTTAGAACCAGGAAATACTATGATGGAAACATTCATATTTTTTTTATTTTTATAATTTTATAGGTTTCTATGACCTCATTACATAATAACTTTTCTGATAATTTAGAAGCGATTAATCGGGCATTCTCAATTGAATTAGCTTTCTCTAAAAAAATTTCAAAATATTTACCTTGCTTAACATCTAAAACATTGCTTATATTAATGCTTCTAGCGGCGTGAGATATAGCTTTGCCTTGTGGGTCAAGTACATCATTTTTAAGTCTTACTAAAATTTCTAATTTATACATAACTAAACCTTAGATAATTTATTGTGAATTTTATTGTAGGCAGAAATTAAGTCTCCTTTATTTTCTCTAAATAAATCTTTATCCAAGCTACTTTTAGTTTTTCTATCCCACAATCTACAGCTATCAGGACTAATTTCATCAGCTAGTATTATTGATTTTTTATATCTACCAAATTCTAATTTAAAATCTACTAAAATTATACCCACTGAAAAAAATAATTTATACAATAAACTGTTTATTTTGAATGCTTGCAGAGATATTCTCTTTATTTCTTTATAAGTAGCAATTTTTAAGTTATGTATATGAGCATCGTTCATAAAAGGATCATTTAATTCATCTGATTTTAAATAAAACTCTATTATAGGAGGTTTTAGGGTTTTTCCTTTCTTAATATTAAATCTTTTGACTATACTTCCTGCAGCTATATTTCTAATAACTACCTCCATTGGAATTATATCTACTTTTTTTATTAATTGTTCTCTATCACTTATTTTTTTTATAAAATGTGTCTTAACTTTGTTTTTGTTTAAGTATGAAAAGATGATTGCAGATATATTATTATTTAGAACTCCTTTGTTTTTAAATATGCTTTTCTTTTTGTTATTAAAAGCCGTGGCATCATCTTTGAAAAACTGTAATAAAATATTTTTATTATTAGTTCTAAATAATTTTTTTGCTTTTCCTTCTGTTATCAGTTCCATATCTATTTATTTTTAAACGGGAGTAGATTTAAAAAATTCTTTTTCCTTTCACTATACAGCCAAATTATTTTTTTATTATTTATTTTTTTATTAGGTAATCCTATTATAGAAGAACAAACTGTTCCATAGTTTTTATTATAATTTGTAATAAAAACTTCAGGTATATTTGATTTTTTATTATAGTTATTATAAAAAAGTAGCTTCTTCCAAGAATCAAAATTTCTCTTATCAGGGTCTGGTAGCTGAGTTTTCTCAAATATGGTTTTGTAAAAAATTTGCTTATCTGAATTACTATCGTTCAAATCAAAATTATCTATAATTGAGTAACCATAAGGTATATTAAAAACACTTAATTGATTAGCATAATATTTTATCCAAAAAGCATTCTCATAATCACTTATAAATAGATTAAAATATTTTGTATTTTTTTTAAATTTTTTAATTATTATATTTTTAGCCTGCATTGAAGTTTTATTTTTAAGTACATCAATAATAATATTTCCTCTTGAAGTTAGATTTTTATTGTCAATATCAACAGATGGTCTATTTAGTATAGCGGTGCATACACCATATTTATTTATACCTAGCCATGACCCCCCTTTAAGTAGATCTTTTCCTGCAAATATACTAGGGAACCTTCTCCAGTGATAATTAGGACTATAAAACTTTCTAGATAAAAATTCATCCCTATTGGTAGCAAGTAAAATTGGCCAATCAGTATTTTTTGTTCTGTAAATAAAAAGAGTACACATATTAAAGACTTGAAAAAAAAAAATTATAATATAATTGTATAATTATTAAATTAAAAAATAAATATGTTTGAAGATAGAAAAAATAAATTTGAAAAAAAATTTGAATTAGATTCTGAAGTTAAATTCAAAATAACTACTTTAAGAAATAAGTTTATTGGCAAGTGGGCAGCTGAAGTTCTGAATATAGAAAGCAACAAGTTTGATGCTTATATTGATGAAGTTATAGATGCTGATTTTGAAAAACCTGGCTATGATGATGTTATTAACAAAATTTCTAAAGATTTTAAAAAAAGTAATATTAAAATATCAGATTTAGAAATAGAAAAAAAAATTATAGATTATGAAGTAATAGCTAAAGAAAAAATTTTAGATAAAAAATAAACTAGTTTTTAAAAAGTCTTTTGTATATTACTGATATATTTTTGAGATAAGTTGAATTATTAAATATTTCTTTCAAATCCTTAATACTAAGTGTTTTTCTAATTATCTTATCTTTTGATAGAAAATAAAGAAAACTGTTTTCACTTTTTTTTCCTATTTCACCCCATGTTTTCATAGCATTTCTCTGAACTAAGCTATATGCATCCTCTCTTAAGAGTCCTTTTGATATTAATTTTAACATAACGTTTTGACTAAAGTGTAAGCCTTTTAGTTTATCTAAATTTTTCTTAATATTAGATGGGTATATTATAAGATTTTTTATTACACTATTTAATCTTACTAATGAGAAGTTTAATGCTATAGTAACATCAGGACACATTATTCTTTCTACAGATGAGTGAGAAATATCTCTTTCATGCCATAATACTACATTTTCTAAGCTTGTTTGGCTTAAGTTTCTAATATATCTAGATAAACCGCTTAAGTTTTCAGATAAAATAGGATTTCTTTTGTGAGGCATTGCAGAACTACCTTTCTGTCCTTTCTCAAAATACTCTTCAACCTCTAAAACTTCAGTTCTCTGCAAGTGTCTAACTTCAGTTGCTAGTCTGTCAATAGATGATGCAATTATAGATAGCACTGAAAAAAAATAGGCATGTCTATCTCTTGGTATAATTTGTGTAGATACTTCTTCAGGTATAAGTCCTAATTTTTTAGATACATATGCTTCAATTTTAGGGCTAATGCTTGAATATGTTCCTACAGGGCCAGATATTTTACATACTGAAATTTCATTTTTTGCTTTTTCTAATCTACTTAAATTTCTTTTAAATTCAGCGTAAGCAAAAGCAAACTTTAATCCTAAAGTAGTAGGTTCAGCGTGAATGCCATGACTTCTTCCAATAGTAATTAAATTCTTATTCTGAAAAGCTTTTTCCTTGAGGGATTTTAATAAAACCTTTAGGTTTTTTATAATTAAGTCAGAAGATTCCTTTAATTGAACTGATAAGCATGTATCTAATACATCTGAGGAAGTCATTCCTTGATGAATATACTTTGAACTATCTCCTATATATTCTGCTACATTAGTTAAAAAAGCAATGACATCATGCTTTGTCTTTTTTTCAATTTCAAGTATTTTATCAACATTGAAGTTTGATTTTTCTCTTATGATTTTAGTAGTTCCTTTAGGGATTTGATTATACTTTTCCATAGCCTCACAAGCTAAAGTTTCAATTTCAAGCCATATTTTATACTTGTTTTTAGTGCTCCAAATATATTCCATATCTGAAGTTGAATACCTCGGGATCATATTAATACCTTTAATTTATAATTATTTCTGCTCTTCTATTTTTTTCTTCTATAATATTGTCACCAGTCTTTATGCTAGGAAAGTTTTCTCCATAACTTCTTATAATAATTTTATTAGATACTTTTTTTGATTTAAGAAAAATTTCAACACTTTTGGCTCTATTTTTCGATAATTTTAAATTATAATCATTAGATCCTTTAGTATCAGTATGTCCATATATAACTATTTGTTTACTAGAGTTATTTTTTGCGTAGTCAACTATTTCATCTAATTTATGCTTTTCTACATCTCGTAAATCAAAACTGTCATAGTTAAAATACACTACTTTTTCTATTTCTATATTAATTATAAATAAATCATTATTTGAACCTGCATTATCAGTAGCATCTTCTATGAGGTTATCTTTTTTTGATTGCTGGTTTTCTGTTCTTGTTTCAGAAATTTTTATCAGTTGTATGTTTTTTTTAAATTTAGATTTACATTTTGCAATATCTTCAACTTGCCAATTTTCTTCCAACTGCTCTAACCAACAGTCAAAGCCAACAATAATTTGAGCCGTAAGCTGAGGATACTTATAAATTAAATCAGTATTAAGAATTTCATTTATATTTTTGTATTCAGCTAATGCTTCTTCAATAAATTTATCATCAATATTCCAATCTTCAGGTTTCTCTATAAATATTTGTTTTTCTTTTACTGCCATTAAGGCCTTAAAAGCAAAATAATTAGCATCAATTTCATCATGCATATCATAAAGTTCAAAGTTAGCAAATTTTTTATATTCTAGCCCTACTAGATCAAACAAATTATTTTGTTTATAATTAATTTTTTCTAATTCTTTTATTTTAAAATAAGCACAGGAGTTGGTAAGCAAAAATGATAGAAATATAAAAAATAAGTAGAATACTTTTATTATAAAATATTTTTTTTTCAAAACTTTCTTCCTAATAGTAATACTTTATATAATTTAATAGAAGCTGTAAATCTTTATTGTGATGAACCAAGCCCACTTTCTGTCGCCATGACTTTGCTCCAGTATGACCGTTTAGTAATTTTTGAATGTGTATTAGTGAATTTTTATTAAAAGTATTCTTATTAAAATAATATTTTAAGCTTAAAATATATTTTTCTATTATTTTGATTTTTTCTTTAATGTTAAGTAATCTTTTTTTATGAAAGATCCAAGGGTTTCTATAAGCCTCTCTTCCTATCATAATCCCGTCAATTTTTTTAATATATTTAATAATTTCTTCAGTCTTAATAAATCCTCCATTTATAATAATATGATTATTAGTAAATTTTTTTTTTAAATCAAATACCCTTTCATATTTTAATGGAGGTATAGTTAAGTTTTTTTTTGTATTCATGTTATTTAGAATACCATTCCTAGCATGTATTATAAATTTGTTAACACCGCTAAGATTTATTTCATTAACAAAGTCATCTAACAAGTTTTCACAGTTATTATAGTTTATACCAATCCTAGTTTTAACACTTACAGTACTTTCAACTTCATTTTTAATAGATTCAATGCATTCTCTAACCAATCGTGGTTTTTTAAGTAAAGATAAGCCAAAGTCTCCAGCAATTACATTCTTACTAGGGCAACCACAATTTATATTTATTTCATTAAACCCATGCATTGAAGCTTTTTTTGCTGCTCTTGCAAAACTTTCTGGAGAATTTCCTGCAATTTGGATAACTATATTTGATAAATTTTTTAATATTTTATATTTCTCTAAAATATTGGTTCTAATGATTGTTTCAACATGCATCATTTCAGTATAAATTTTAGTATTCTGATTAATAAAACTCATTAAGTGACAAAAAAAACTATCAGTTTTTCCCATCATTGGAGCTATTGAGTAAAAGTCGTCAATTTCATTATTCATAATTAATTATTTTAGTGCATTAATTTAAAAAATTCATTACCTTTAATTCAAATGATAAATTCTATACCTTTTATTATATTAGACAGTCTAGTATATGGTTCCTGGCTTTTTCTTGTTGCTTCAGGTTTGACTCTAATCTACGGAGTAATGAAAGTATTAAATGTCGCACACGGAAGTTTATATGCTTTTGGAGCATATTCTACAGCGTGGCTTATAGGGTGGTTTATTAATAAATTTCCTGATTTAGAGATTTTTACATTTCTAATTATACCAATTGCTTCCTTAACAGTAGGTATAATTTTAAGCTTATTTATAGAAAAATTTTTTTTAAAGAAAATTTATTTCAGAGATGAGATAGTTATAGTTCTGGTGACCTATGGGCTTTTTCTTATTTTTGAAGACGCTATGAAACTTATATTTGGCACAAGCTCTTATCTTCCTTATCAGCCTAGAATGCTACTAGGAAATATTAATATATTTGGGTTGCCATATGTTATATATGATCTAGCCATCATTATAATAGCAATCTTAATTTGGTATCTATTTTATTTTATTATGAAATATACCAAAATAGGCAAGTTACTTTTAACAGTAATAAGTGATAGAGAAATATCTTTAGCACTAGGAATAAATGTAAATAAATTCTTCATTTATACATTTACAATTGGTTGTTTGCTTGGGTGTTTAGGAGGAGCAATATCTGCACCTATGATATCAGTTGTACCTGGAATAGGAGTAGAAGTAATAGTTTTGACTTTTGCGGTTGTTGTAACAGGAGGTTTGGGGAGTGTTTCTGGAGCAGCGATTGGAGCTTTATTAATTGGGTTTGCCAGAACAATAGCAATTTTTTATGCTCCTCAATTTGAGCTATTTATTGTTTTTTTTGTAATGGCTGTCATTTTATCATTTAAGCCAGAAGGAATATTCGGCAAAAAAGAGATTAGAAAGATATAATATGAACTTAAAGTATAACGAAAATCTATTATTATTGCTTTTTATATTTTTTTTTGTAGTTAGTTGGTTTTTACTACCAGATTATGCATTAAATACTGTTTGCTTATCATTTTGTAACGGTTTAGTAATATTGGGACTGCTTTTATTAATGAGATTAGGGTTAGTATCTTTTGGACATGGTATGTATTACTGTTTAGGAGGATACGCAGTCGCAATGAGCTATAATTTTTTAAATATCAAAGAAGCATTATTTTTAATATTAATATCAATAACAGTCGGCTTTTTAATTTCTTTTGCATTAGGTTTTTTTGTAAGAAGGTTTAGAGGTATTTTTTTTGCAATGTTAAACTTGGCTTTATCTATGATACTCTTTGGAATTATAGTCAAAAGTATTTCACTTGGTTCTACTGATGGATTTGGAATAAAAGAAGTTTATTACTTTGGTCAGATTATTGAAGGAGAAAAAAGATTAAATATATATTCCTACTCTTTCATAATAATATTAAGCGGTATAATGATGTCTTTTGTTATGAAATATTTAAAATCTTCTTCTGGAAAAATGCTTGATGCAATAAAAGAAAATGAAATAAGGTCTGCTTATTTGGGGATAGCAGTAAATAGACATATACATAAAGCATATATATTTTCAGGTACTCTTGCTGCACTTGGAGGAGGTCTTATGGTATTACTTGTTGGGCATATTACACCAGAGGATACTGCTTATTGGACTAAATCAGGAGAGTTTGTTTTTGTTGCGATATTATCTGGAAGTTTAAATGTGTTTGCACCATTATTTGGGGCATTATTTTTTGAGTTTATAAGATCTTACGCACTATTTTATTTTCCTAATACATGGCAAATGATTATAGGTATTATATTGATAATAGGAATAATATATTTACCAGAAGGTATAGGCTCTATTTTTAAAAAAAGAAGGAATTAGATGCTATTAGACGTAAAAAGACTTTGTAAAAAATTTGGTTCTGTATCTGCAGCAAAGGATATTGACTTTTCTATGGCAAAGAATGAAGTTATTGGAGTTATAGGATCTAATGGTGCTGGAAAAACAACATTTTGTAATATGATAACTGGATATACCAAAGCAGATAGTGGGCAAATTTTTTTTAATGGTAAAGAAATAACTAACCTTAATGTCCAAGAAATTAAAAATATTGGTATTCACAGGTCATTTCAAATACCTCAAGTTTTTGAAAATCTTGGTGTTTTAGAAAATCTAATTATCACAGATTTAGTTTCAAATAATAATCAAAATTCTTTTTTAGAAGATGCCTATACAGAAAAAAACTTTATAAAAGCAATTAATCTACTTAAAAAGTTTTCTTTGGAAAGTTTTAAAGATAAATTAGTTAAGGAACTTCCTCAAGGTGCTAGAAAAGTTTTAGATATTATAATTGCTATAATTGGAAAACCTGAGATAATTTTATTGGATGAACCTACTTCTGGAATAAGTACTAATGAAAAAATAGTAGTAATGGAAACTATAATTAAAGCAATTAAAAAACTAAACATTGCAGTAATATTTATTGAACATGATATGGAAATAGTAGAAAAATTTGCAAATAGGGTTGTTGCATTTTATAATGGTCAAATTTTAGGTGATGGTAGGCCAGAAGAAATACTAAAACAGAAAGATGTAGTTAAGTATATTGTAGGTAGCAGTCATGCTTAGTATAGACAACCTTGATGTTTCTATTGGTAATATTAATATACTTAAGTCAGTCACTTTTAAAGTAAGTAAATTTTCAAGTATTATTGGAAGAAATGGAGCGGGTAAAACAACTTTAATAAGAGCTATAATGAGTATACTACCTAATGACAGTGGTAATATAAAGTTTAAAGATACAGTTTTAACAGATATAAAAACTTTTGAAATGTCAAAAATAGGTATAGGTTATATGCCTGAAGATAGAAGACTAATAACGGACCTTAGTGTGAAGGATAATATTTTAATACCGTTATGGACCTTGTCCTTAAAAAAAAATGATATAAACTATGAATTAGAAAAAATATTAGCTTTTATTCCTGAAATTAAAGAATTTTTATTTAGGGATGCATTCCAACTTTCTGGAGGACAACAAAAACTAGTTTCGCTTGCTAGGGCTATGATAGTTGGAAAAAATCTTTTGTTATTAGATGAACCTTTTGAAGGTGTTGCTCCAGCCCTTGCAGAAAGATTAGTTGAATTGATTAGTGAACTTAATGAATTAAATATGGTAACAATGATTACTGAGTCTGATGAAAGTTTCTCAAAAAAAATAAATGCAGAAATTATAAGAATAGAAAGAGGACAAATTATTTAATAGCTAGCCATTTTTGATTATTTCTGCTGCATCCAATGCAAAATAAGTTAAAATAGCATCAGCCCCCGCTCTCTTAAAACATGATAAAGTTTCCATTATAATTTCTTGTTTATTAAATATGCCATTATTAATTCCCATAATTATCATTGCGTACTCACCTGACACTTGAAAGCTAAAAGTAGGGATTTTAAAAGTAGTTTTTACATTACTAAGTATATCTAAAAAAGGCAAACCTGGTTTGATTAGAATAATATCAGTGCCTTCTTTGATATCCAAAGCAACTTCTTTAAGAGCCTCATTGCTATTACTGTAATCCATTTGATATGATTTTTTTTTGTAAGTTCCTAGATTACTTGCAGCTGAAATTGCCTTTCTAAATGGGTCGTAGAAAGATGAGGCATACTTTGCTGCATATGACATGATCAAAGTATCTATATATTTAGCATTATCTAATTTTTCTCTTATTTTAATTACTCTACCGTCCATCATGTCTGAGGGTGCTATTATATCACAGCCAGCATTTGCGTTTATTAATGCCTGTTTACATAAAACATCAACGGTTTTATCATTATCTATAATATTATTATCAGATAGTATTCCATCATGTCCTGACAAAGTATATGGGTCCAGAGCAACATCACATATAACTCCTATCCCATTAACATTTTTTTTTATTTCTCTAACAGTCCTACATATTATGTTTTCCTCATTAAGAGCCTCAGTTCCAAGAGCGTCTTTCTTTTCATGGGGAACTTCTGGAAATAAAGCTATAGCTTTAATACCAACTTCATATGCTTTATTAGCTATATCTACTGCATCATTTACACTATACCTATAGATATTAGGCATTTCATTAACTAGGCTAGATTTTGTGTCATAGGTTAAGAAAATTGGTAATATTAAATCGTCTAAGGATACCTTATTTTCTTGAACAAGTTTTCTAATCCATTCTGCTTTTCTTAGTCTACGAGGTCTAGTTAAAGGAAAATTTGATAAAAAGCTATTCATGAGTTATATTATTTTTTATTTAATATAGGCTAAAGTGAATTTAAATTCAAATCTAGAACTTAATAATGATCAAAGAGCATTTGTAAACTCAGCTAAACAGTTTGCAAACGAGTTTATTATAGATAAGGCAATAGAATGGGATAAAAAAGGCATATTTCCCAAAGAAGTACTAAAAAAATCAGCTGAGTATGGATTTGCTGGCATATACGTATCTGAAGATTACGGAGGGGCAGGGCTGTCTAGATTAGACGCAGCTCTTATTTTTGAAGAATTGGCTTATGCTTGTCCTTCTACTTCTGCATTTCTTTCAATACATAATATGACTGCTTGGATGCTTGATCAGTATGGAAATAAAGAACTTAAAGAAAAGTATCTAAAAACTATTACAAAGATGGATAACATTTGCTCTTACTGTTTAACAGAACCTGGCTCAGGATCTGACTCAAATGCAATGAGGACAAAAGGATACAATGATAAAAGTAATAGTTCTCTGATTGTTTCTGGATCTAAGGCATTTATTTCAGGTGCAGGTGACTCTGACTTATATTTTGTAATGATGAAAACAGATTTAGAAAACAAAAATGAGACATCCTGTGTAATAATTGAAAAAAATATAGGGGGGATTTCTTTTGGAAAAAATGAAGAAAAAATGGGATGGAAAAATCAACCTACTAGAGTAGTATCTTTTGACAACTGTAAAGTGCCTGCAGAAAATATCATAGGTAAGCCAGGAGAGGGTTTTAAAATTGCTATGCAGGGTTTAGACGGAGGTAGAATAAATATTGCTTCTTGTTCATTGGGAGCGGCTAGATATTGTATAGATAAATGTTTAAGTTATGTAAATGAACGAAAGCAGTTTGGAAAGTTTTTAAAAGATTTTCAAAATATACAATTTAAAATTTCTGATATGATTACTGATTATAATGCAGCAAGGTTAATGGTTCATCAAGCTGCTAATGCATTAGATAAAAAACAAAACGATACAACCGTAAAATCTGCTATGGCAAAAAAATTTGCAACAGATTTATGTTATAGAATATGTGATGAAGCATTGCAAATTCATGGAGGGTATGGATATTTATCAGATTATGGTATAGAAAAAATGGTTAGGGACTGTAGAGTACATAAGATATTAGAGGGTACTAATGAAATTATGAAGTTAATAATTTCTAGAAAATTCTTATAGGCATTAAAATGGATGAATTAATCGTAAAAAAAATTAACTCTACTATGGTTTTGCAACTTAATAGGGAAAAAGTTTTAAATGCACTAAATCTAAATATGGTTAGAATTATTTCTTCCGAAATATTAAACTGGAAGAATGATGATAGTATAAGTGGAGTTCTTCTAAGAGGTAGTGGAGATAAATCTTTTTGTGCTGGGGGAGATATAGTTAGTGTTTATCATAAAAGAAATATATCAGAAAGTAATTTGTCATATGATTTTTTTAGAGAAGAATATTTATTAAATTATGAAATAAGTAAATTTGGTAAACCTTGGATTTCTTTACTTAATGGTATTTCTATGGGAGGAGGACTAGGTTTATCTGTACATGGAAGTCATAGAATACTAAGTGAAAAAACTATAGCGGCAATGCCTGAAACTGCAATAGGCTTATTTCCTGATGTTGGAGGAAGTTATTTTTTATCGAGAATGAAGGGATCATTGGGTGTTTATTTGGCATTGACAGGAAAAACTATAGATGGAAAAGACTCAATGTTTGCTAATATAGGAACACATTTATTAAATAATTCATTAGTAGAAGAGTTTGTAAATAAATTATTAAAATTAAAAAATTATAGTCATGAAGAAGTAGATTTAATTTTAGATGAAATAAGTTTAAATGAAAAACTTAATTCTAACTTAGTAAAAGAATTAGAACTAATTAATAGACATTATAATAAGGGTAATATACATGAAATTTTCAGTTCTTTGGAAAAAGATCAATCTGAATGGTGTGTTAAACAATTGAATATTTTAAATAAAAAATCTCCTACCAGTATGGGTGTAACTACTAGGCAATTAAATTTAGCAAAGGAGCTTAGTTTAAAAAAATGTTTAAGTATGGAATTTAGAATTTGCCAAGCTATGATGCAGAGACATGATTTTTATGAAGGAGTAAGAGCTAATTTAGTAGATAAAGATAGGAAACCTAAGTGGAATCCAAAAAATGTTTATGAATTAAGTAATGATGCAATAGAAGAGCATTTTAAAAACTTAGGTGAAAGAGAGCTTTTTAAAGATGAATAATATTTACTTTATTGGACTAGGTAACATGGGTAGTCATATGGCGTTAAACCTAATAAAAAAAAAATACCCTTTATCGATATTTGATATTAATAGTAAACTTTATAGAGCATTCGCAAATAAGAATGTAAAAATAGCATCTAAGCCTATAGATTTAGCCCCAGAAAACAATGTTTTTATAAGCATGCTTCCTGATGGGAATGCTCTAATGAAATTATTATTAGGAGGGCAAGGCCTTGCTAGTAAGATTAAAAAAAACTCAATTTTTATAGATTGTTCATCATCAGACTATGCATCTACTCTTAAAGCATCAAATATTTTAAGTAAGCGCGGTGTAAAATTTTTAGATGCTCCTGTATCTGGAGGAGTAACAGGTGCTAAAAGTGCTTCTTTAACTATAATGGTGGGAGGAGAAATAAAAGTCTTTAGGAAAGCAAAAAAAATATTATCATGCATGGGGAAAAATATTATTTATGCTGGCAAAACTGGATCAGGACAGATAGTAAAAGCATGCAATAACATGATGTTAGGAATTAACATGATAGGTATATGTGAAGCATTCTTATTGTCAAAAAAATTAGGAATAAGGCCTGAAAAATTTTTTGATATTTGTTCAAAGTCTACAGGGTCTTCCTGGGCAATGATGAATCATTTACCAATTAAAGGAATAGTGAAAAGTTCAGCGGCTAATAATGGATTTAAGCCAGGTTATGCAGCTAAACTTATACTTAAAGACTTAAAAATTTCGCAAAATATGGCAAAGGCTGCAAATGTAAATACTGAAGTTGGTAAGAAAGCTTTTTTTTTGTACAAAAAATTTTGCAAAAATAATCAGGGTAATTTAGATTATTCTGCAATAATTAAGAAATTATCTTAATAAGCTAAGAAAAAATAAATTATTTTTTAAACGAGTTTTATTTAAATGCTTGAATGCCTGTTTGGCTTCTTCCTAAAATTAAAGCATGTATGTCACTAGTTCCCTCATAAGTATTAACAGCTTCTAAATTCATTACATGTCTAATTATATGATATTCATCAGATATTCCATTACCTCCATGCATATCTCTAGACATTCTTGCAATATTTAATGCTTTACCTACATTATTCATCTTTAGTATAGATATCATTTCATTTTCAGATTTGTTATTATCTTTTAACCTTCCTACTCTTAAAGTAGCCTGATGGGCAATAGCAATTTCTGATTGCATATCTGCTAGTTTTTTTTGAACTAATTGATTAGATGCTAATGGTTTTCCAAATTGTTTTCTTTGTAATACATAATCTCTAGCTGCAAACCAACAAAACTCAGCTGCTCCTAATACACCCCAAGATATTCCATATCTAGCTGAACTTAAGCAAGACATAGGAGCTCTTAAACCATTTGCATTTTCTAGAACATTTTCTTCAGGTACAAACACATCATCCATAAGTATCATTCCTGTAGGTGAGGCTCTCAATGCAAACTTTCCTTCAATTTTTGGAGTATCTAGCCCTTTTTTTGTAATATTTCTCTCTATAATAAAACCTTTAATAATATTATTTTCGTCTTTTCCCCATATTAAAAGTAAATCAGCTATTGGACTATTTGATATCCAATTTTTTGCTCCTTTTAGAAGGTATCCACCTTTAACCTTTTTAGCTTTAGTATTCATCGAGGCAGGATCCGATCCATGATCAGGTTCAGTTAACCCAAAGCATCCAATTATATTTCCATTTGCTAATTCTGGAAGCCATCTTTTCTTTTGTTCTTCACTCCCAAAGTCAAAAATTGGTTGCATAACCAGGCTAGATTGTACGCTTAGGCATGATCTATAGGCAGAATCAACTCTTTCTATTTCTTTAGCTATCAAACCATATGCAACTGAGGATACTCCAGCGCATCCATATCCTTTAATCTGCGGGCCTAACAATCCTAGATTACCAAATTCTTTAATAAGGTCTTTATTAAAGGTTTCATTTCTATTTGCTTCAAGTATAGTAGGAAATAGTTTATTTTTTGCGAACTGTTTGGCAGTATCTCTTACTAGCTTTTCTTCTTCTGAGTATTGTTCCTCTATAAGAAAAGGATCTTCATGATTAAAGTTTGAAAAACTATTTATATTATTTGATATTTTTTTAAGGTTTTTCATTTATTTTAAAGCTTTCAGCAATATAAGTCATCTCTTTTAATCTAAAATAACTTAAACTAGTTAATTTGGTAAAATACCACAGGCTATCCTTAATTTGTAGTCTTAAAATTAAATATTTGTTAAAAAATCCAAAAGGTATAGTACAATTTAATTCAAAAAAAACTCCTTGTTTGTTATATAATTTATTCACTTCATTACAAAATACCAAAGGATTAGAAGCTAATTGTTGAATAGTATCATCTATAAACATAGGTAAATGTTTAAATTGGTCAAAAATCGGATCTGATAAAGGACTATCTTTGCTTCTTAATATTCTTTCTGTTTCTGCTATATTACCTAATTCATCATATATTTTGTCTTGTAACCATATACTTGCATCAGCTATATTACTTTTAACATAACTTAGTTCAATTGTTGAGTATTTAGAAAATATACCTCCTACAGGAATAATAGAACTAATTCCTTTTAAGACTGTTTCGTGAGAAAAAATTAAAGGTGCTTCTATATAGTTCTCAGGTACTTCGAAATATTGTGAAAATAAAATATTTTTATATAAAACAAATAAAATTATTAATAACTTATTCAAAATCTACTACCTTGCCATTAGGTTTTCCAATTATTTTATTCTCATACATTTTTATTTCACCATTAACAATAGTAGCAATAGGAAATCCTTTAATTGTCATTCCAGAAAAAGGAGTCCATCCACTTTTGCTAGCCATATTTTTATTTTCTAGTTTAATTTTTTTATTCATATCTATTACAGTAAAGTCTGCATCAAATCCTTTTTTAATATACCCTTTATTCTTAATCTTATATATTTTACAAGGGTTTTCTGACATTAATTTAATTAACTTTTTTATAGATAGTTTTTTTTTATTAACATGATTTAACATTATTGGTAGTGTTGTTTGAACTCCAGGCATACCGGATGGTGAATTGGGCCAAGATCTTTTTTTTTCGGAGATGGTATGAGGAGCATGATCTGATCCTATAACATCTACTGTACCATCTTTAATTCCATGCCATAAGCCAATTTGATGTTTTTTATTACGTATTGGAGGGTTCATCTGGGCAAAACTTCCCAACTTATCATAGCAGTTTGGTGCAGCTAATGTTAGGTGTTGAGGAGTAACTTCTACTGTCATGGATTTAATTTTATCTTTAAGAATTTTCATTTCTTGATGCGTTGATACATGTAAAATATGAGCTTTCGTTTTATATTTTTTTGCATACTTTATAACTTTTAATGTGGATAATAGAGCTGATTTAGAGTCTCTCCATCTTAAATGTTCTTTTACACCATTCTTGGGGTTTATATTTTTATAACGAAAAGATAATCTTTCCTCATCTTCAGAGTGAATAGCCACTCTTCTTTTACATAGTTTTAATGCTAATTCCAAGTCCTTTTCTTCCGAAACTAAAAGTGTTCCAGTAGAAGAGCCCATAAATATCTTGATTCCTGCACATCCTTTTATTTTCTCTAATTTAGCTAAGTCTTTTATATTCTTTTTACAGGCACCAATAAAAAATGAATAGTTTGTCCAACTTTTATTTTTTGCTATAGCAATTTTTCTATTTAATTCTTTTTTATTAATTGTAGCAGGAGATGTATTAGGCATTTCAAATATAGTAGTGATTCCTCCTAGTAAAGCCGATCTTGTTCCATGCTCCAAGTCTTCTTTATGTGTAAGTCCTGGCTCTCTAAAATGCACTTGAGTATCTATAAAACCTGGAAGGATAAGTTTATTTTTTAACTTTAAAATTTCTTTACAATCATAAGGGTTGATTTTGCCTATATGAACGATTTTGCCTTTTTTAATTCCTATTGATGTTCTTATAAATTTATCTTTTATAAAAACATTTCCACTTATTAGCCCTAAATCATATTTTATATTTTTCATTTTTTTATCTTTATTATATATATATATTATAAACATATATTTTTGAATAAATAATAATGTCTGAAAAGATTTTAACTAAAACAGTAGCAATGCCTTCGGATACAAATCCAAATGGGGACATTTTTGGTGGTTGGCTTTTAAGTCAAATGGATGTAGCAGGAGGAATATTAGCTAAAAGTGAGGCTAGTGGGAGAGTAGCAACTGTAGCTATTGATAGCATGAAATTTCTTTTACCTGTAAAGGTTGGAGATACAGTAACTTGTTATGGAAGTATTTCAAAGAGGGGACGAACATCTATTTCTGTTAAGTTAAGAGTTACTGCTCAAAGTTTAAACAATAATATTCCTAAAGATGTTACTAGTGGTACGTTTGTTTATGTAGCAATAGACTTGGAAGGCAATCCAAGACCATTGCCACAATGAACTTATTAAACACTATAATACATGTCAAATTCAACAGGATGAGTAGTATTGTTTAATCTACTTACTTCCTCTCTTTTTAGTTCTACATAACCATTAATTTGATCTTCTGTAAAAACTCCACCCTCTGTTAAAAAGGATGTATCCTTTTCTAAAGAATCCAAAGAGTTCTCTAAAGAAGTGGCCACCGTATTTAAATTCTTAAGTTGGCTTTCTGATGCCTCATAAAGATCAAAATCAATAGCTTCTCCAGGGTGTATTTTATTCTTTATTCCATCTAACCCAGCCATAAGCATAGCAGAAAAAGCTAAATAAGGATTTGATGCTGCGTCTGGAAACCTTACTTCTATTCTTTTTGCTTTTTCTCCTTCTGCAAAAGGAATTCTAATAGAGGCTGATCTATTTCTAGCTGAATAGGCTAAAATTGTGGGAGCTTCAAATCCTGGCACTAATCTTTTATAACTATTAGTTGTAGAGTTAGTGAAGGCATTTATAGCTTTTGCATGCTTAATAATTCCGCCTATGTAGTGAAGAGCAGTTTCTGAAAGACCACTATATTCATTTCCAGCAAATAATGGGGTATTCCCTTTCCATAGGGATTGGTGACAATGCATTCCTGATCCGTTATCATTAATAATAGGCTTTGGCATAAAAGTAGCAGTTTTACCATAAGAATGCGCTACCATATGTACAACATATTTATATTTTTGCATTCCATCAGCACATGATAATAATTTATCATATTTATTACCTAATTCATTTTGAGATGGTGCTACCTCATGATGATGTTTCTCCATTGTAAGACCCATTTCTGTCATAGTTCCGACCATCTCTGCCCTCATATCTGTCATAGAGTCAACAGGTGGAACTGGAAAATAACCACCTTTTACTGCAGGCCTATGTCCAATATTACCACCATCAAAACTATTTCCTGAATTATACGGTCCTTCGTCTGAGTCAACTTGATAGAAGGTATCATTCATAGAGACATTCCACTTTACGTCATCAAAAACAAAAAATTCTGCCTCTGGACCAAAAAAAGCTGTATCTGCTATTCCTGTGTTACTTAGATAGTTAGTAGCTCTAACCGCAGTAGAACGTGGACACCTTGAATACATTTCACCCGTAGAGGGCTCTATCACATTGCAAAATAATATTAATTGCGGTTGAGCGGTGAAAGGATCCATAACCGCTGTACTTAGATCTGGTTTCAAAGTCATATCTGATTCATTTATTGATTTCCAACCTGAAATTGATGACCCATCAAACATAATACCATTATTAAGCAAATCTTCATCAACACTTTCTACTGTTTGAGCAGTATGTTGCCATTTCCCTTTTGGATCAGTAAACCTAAAGTCTACAAATTTAACTTCATTTTCTTTAATCATTTTAAAAATATTTTCTGTCATATAAACTCCTATAATCTATTAAAAAATGCTTACTTGATTAATACGGTATAGACTATTTTTTATCTTAAGATGAGCGAAGATACCGCGTTCCTTCAGCATAAGCTTACTTCCGATCTATTAAATATAGATTGAACGTTTATAGTATAATATTTAGTTTTTGAAATCTGTCAATATCTATAATTCAAATAATTAGCTTAGTTCAAATAGCTTTTTCATTTTCATCATTTGTTCTAATTCTAATTGCTTTTTCCACATTATAAACAAAAATTTTACCATCACCTATTTTGCCAGTATTAGCTGTCTTTAAAATAATATCAGTGACTGCTTTAAGATTTTTGTCACTTACTACTATTTCTATTTTAATTTTAGGTAAAAAATCAATATTATACTCAGCTCCTCTATAAAGTTCAGTATGACCTTTTTGTCTTCCGTAGCCTTTTACCTCAGTAACTGTCATACCATTAATATCTATCTCGCTTAATGCTTCTTTTACTTCATCCAATTTAAAAGGTTTAATTATTGCTTCTATTTTTTTCATTTACTAGCTCCTTTTAATGCAATATATTCATATTATTATAAGTAACATTAAAAGTAAAAATAATTATGGCGACTGTAGCTCAGTTGGTTAGAGCGCTGGTTTGTGGTACCGGAGGCCGTGGGTTCGAAACCCATCAGTCGCCCCAAAACTAATAATTTCCAAGCCTGCCCCCAGAAAAAATGAATCTTTTGTCTGGTTGATAAAAGTTTCTAAATGTTTTTCTCTTTATTTCTTTTTCAGACAAGGTGCTTGCACCTTTTAGAGTAAAATAATTATTTTTAAACCACGGTTCAGAATATTCTTTATATGGATATGGTATAAAATTTTCATAAGGAAAAAATAAATTATTAGACCATTCCCAAGCTTTAAATTTATTGTTTAATTTATCAAACGATATTTCCCATTGAAACTCATGAGGAATTTTTAGGTTCTGCCAATTTGCAAAAGCTTGTAATTCAAAATAACTAATATGTTTTACTGGTTCTTTTCCTTTTGGCTTTTTAAAACCATTTGAGGTACAAATAGATAACTTATTATTTTTATATATCCAATTTAATGGCTTACTAATATTATTTTTAGTTTTCCATGCCCAACCTGTTCTGCTCCAAAATTCTTTTTTATGATATCCTCCAGATTTTAAAAAATATGACCATTCAGAGATATTAATTAACATTTTAGCAATTGAAAAAGATGGTATAAGTTTTTTAAACTTTGGCTTCTCATTATCAAAGCAAAAGTTTCTATTATCTGCTCCTATTGCATAATAGTCTTCTTTTATATTAACAGGATCATATTTATAAGGCTTTGGCTCTATTTCGAAGAAAGCATCATCAAAGTACTTTTTTTTATTTAAGTTTATTAATGTTAATATTATTTCTATTGTTTCTAAATGCTGGCAATGATGATTAATTAAAAAATTAATAAAATAACTTAAGGTTTGTTTTTTTAAAGTTTTTCTTTTTATAAGATTCTTTACTAAAGTAATATTAATTTTAAATTCTTTTTCACAAAGACTGAAAAGTTCTTTAAATTCTGGAATATTAGAATCTCTATAAATAACATTAATTGTATTACTATCAGCTTTTTCTTTTAGTCTATTCAAAAGTTCATTGTCATTAAAAAAGTAAGATCTTATCCATACACACTCTACATACAAGCAATGTAATATATGCCAGCCTATAGGACTTAAGTGTTTTAATACTTTAACTTTATAAACTTCATTTTTAGATTTATTTAACTTCTTTAGCAGTTGCTTTTGCTTTTCTTGAAGAATAAATAAGACTTTCATATTATTTTTTCAATTCTTATAGTTTTTTTGGTAACACTTAATAGTTGATTGTTCTTAACTTCTTTCCAACTTGTATCATCATTAAGTTTTTCTGATGATATAATATAACCAATATTTTTTATTTTTTTGTAATACAAACTAGGTGCATTGAGAATATTTCCATATTTAGTTGCAAATAAAATTTTATTCCCGGTTCTGTCAGAAGTCCCTAGCAAAAAATTAAGCATTGAACCAGTATAATATTTTTTTATTAATGTTATAGCTTTTGCTAAACTTTTTTTTATATCTTTAGTACTTCTTAGTAATTGAAGAATAAGAAAAAATATTATTTCTGAGTCTGTGTTTCCTTTAATCTGAGAAAATAAATCTTCATCTAAATATTTTAGAAGTTTTTTATTATTATTAGAGTTAAATCCTTTAATGTAGCCGTTGTGAGAAAAAAAAAAGTTTTTATATTTAAAAGGATGAGTATTGGCATACCCTAAGTTTTCTCCAATTGTTGCACTTCTAACATTTCCTATTACTAAAGTAGATGAAATACTCTTAGTTATTGGTAGCAAATTAAGGTCATTCCATATAGGAAAATCACTCTTATAAGATTCTATTTCTTTTTTATGCAACCATGCTATACCAAAACCATCAGCATTTAAAGTTGCTTCTTTCATTTCTTTTGGTTTGTATGACATTTCTATCAAAGAATGATTGTGATCTAAAAGAATAGAAGCAAGATTTTTTTTATTTCCTATATATCCAATATGTCTGCACATTTCTTAATTATTTATTTTATAAATATATGATATAACAAATTATGCAAAAAATAGAGAATATTTCTTTAGGTAAAAATAAAAGTAATTCTAAAACTGCATTAAGTTACCTAAAAAGAAAAAAAAAATCATTGCCTACCAAATATTTATATGATGAGAAAGGTAGTAATTTATTTGAGAAAATTTGTAATACTGAGGAATATTATTTAACAAGGACAGAACAAAAAATACTTAATAAGTATTCTGCAGAAATCATAAGCTATACAAAAGTAAAAGAATTTTTAGAATTAGGAAGCGGATCATCAAAAAAAACTAAAATACTTTTAATGAATGCATTGGAACAAAATGCTTTTATGAATTATTCTTCATTGGACATATCTGAAAAAGCATTAAAAATGTCATTTAATGAACTTGAAAGCATCAGTAAAAAATTAAAAATTAATCTTTATAAAGGTGATTTTTTGCATGATTTAAACAATTTACCATCAAGTAAAAATAATAGGTTATTTTTATTTTTAGGGAGCACTTTGGGTAATTTTGATGACGATACGGCAATAAAACTTCTAAAAGAGGTAGAAAAAAAAATGAATAAAAATGATTTTTTTTTATTAGGGGTGGATAAGATAAAAGACGAAAAAGTCATTACCTCTGCTTATAATGATAAGCAAGGATATACAAAGCAATTTAATTTAAACATCTTAAATGTTATAAATAAAAAATATAATTTAAATTTTAATCAGGAAAACTTTAATCATCATGCTCTTTATAACCAAACTAAGTCACAAGTTGAAATGTATTTAGAATCTATCAGAAAACAAAACGTGATGCTTCCTGATGATAACATTTTAAGTTTAGCAGAGGGTGAAAAAATTTTAACTGAAATTAGTAGAAAGTTTTCTGATGAAACTCTTTCTATGTTATTAAAAAAATCTTCATTAAGGAAGATTAAAAGTTATAGTGACAATAAGAAGTATTTTACACTCTATTTATTAAAGTCTACGAAATATTTTTAATTAATAAATTATTTATATTATTACAAAATGATTTACTGTCTTCTAAGGGAATACCTTCAATGATTTTTGCTTGATTTAAAAGCATATCTGATATTTCAGAAGATTTTTTTTTATTTTCTTCCTTAGTAAAATCTAATTTATTTAAAAATTTTATAATTTCGTGATCAGGATTGATCTCTAATACTTTTGTTGTTACTTTATCTAGATGCTTATGTTTTTTTAGTAAATTTTCTAAATGTATATCCATTTCATTTTCATCTGCGACAAAGCAAACAGGACTATCAGTTAATCTATTAGAAAGTTTAACATCTTTTACTTTTTCACCATAATGAACTTTCATGTAAGCTATTAGTTTGTCAAATGTACTATTATCTTTTTTACCTTTATTATCTTTTTTGGCAGTGCCCTCAATATTTATATTTCCTTTAGTAATAGATTTAAATTTAACTCCTTTATAATCAGGAATATTTGGAAGCCAGAACTCGTCAACTGGGTCCATGAATAATAGCACCTCAATATTATTTTTCAAAAATGTTTCCATTTGAGGACTGTTAATTAGACTGTTTATATTATCTCCACTTATGTAAAAAATTTCTTTTTGAGCTTTACTTTTGTTTTGAATATATTCTTTAAGTGTTATTAGTTTCTTTGTTTTACTAGAGTAAAACAAAGAAATATCAAGAATACTTTCTTTGTTAGTAAAATCCTCGTGAATACCTTCCTTTAAAACAGATCCAAAGTTTCCCCAGAAATTTATATAGGATTCTTTAGAATTATCTAATTCTTTTTTTAATTCACTTATAATCTTTTTTGTTAAGTGATTTCTAATTTTAGATACATTAGGATCATTTTGAAGCATTTCTCTGCTAATATTTAGAGAAATATCCTCTGAATCAATAATGCCAGAAATAAATCTTAGGTATTTAGGCAATATATTTTCTAATTTGTCAGTAATAAATACTTTTTTAATATAAAGCTTTAGATTAGACGTTTTATCAGAGTTTAATAAGTCAAATGGTTTCTCTGTAGGTATAAATATTAAATTAGTATAATTTAAGTTTCCTTCTATTTTATTATGTATGATCTTCCATGGTTTATCATAATTCATTCCTATACTAGAATAAAATTCTTGATATTCCTTATCTTTTATATCCTTCTTATCCTTTGTCCAGATTGCTAACCCTTGATTAACTTTTTCTTCTTTTTGATCTTTAGAGTCTTTTTCAGTAATGTAAACTGAATGTGATATATGATCTGAATATTTTTTTACAATATTTTCAATTCTTATTTTTTCTGAAAAATCCTTTTCATTATCTTTCAACAATATTGTAATATTCGTACCTCGACCTTCTTTTTTAGTAGCATCAATTTCAAACTTACCTTTGCCATCTGAAATCCATTTCCAGCTTTCATTTGAATTAGCCTTCTTTGAAGTTACTATAATTTTTTTTGCTACCATAAAGCCAGAATAAAACCCAACACCAAATTTTCCTATTTGCTCTATATCCTTTTTATTTTCCTTTTCCATTTTTTTAATGAACTCTTCCGTGCCTGATTTAGCTATAGTTCCCAGAGAATTTATTAACTCATCTTTATCCATACCTATTCCATTATCAGATATCTCTATTAAATTATTCTTTTTATCAGTAGTTAAAGTAATTTTAAATTGTTCGTTTTTTTCCATTAAAGAGGGATTTTTGATTTGTTCATACCTTAATTTATCACATGCATCTGAGGCATTTGATATGTATTCTCTAATAAATATTTCTTTATCACTATATAAAGAATTAGCTACTATGTTTAATATTTTACCAACTTCTGCCTGAAATTCGAAATTTTGTTTGCTCATTTATATATCCTCTTTATGCAATATATGATAATTATAATCAAAATATTCAAGAAAAAAATTAGGATTAGCTATGATATCTGTAATTGATGCTATTACAACAAGAAAAAGTGTAAGAAGCTTTACGAAAAAGAAAGTTGGACTTAAGACAATAAAAAAGATAATAAGTTTAGCAGCTCAATCTCCCAGCGGAACCAATACTCAACCATGGAATGTTCATGTTTTAACTGGAAATAATCTTAAAGAGTTTTGTAGAGCCTGTAAAAATGAATTTTTAAAAAACTCTGAAAAACTATCATTAGAACGACTAAATTACATGAAAAAATATAGAGAGCCATATATATCAAGAAGAAGAAAAGTAGGGTGGGATCTTTATAATATATTAAAGATAAAAAAAGGAGATTACACAAAAACAAAAAACTTCCATGCACAAAATTATGAATTTTTTGGTGCTCCAGTAGGTATAATTTTTTCAATTGAAAAAGATTTAGGTTGGATGAGTTGGCTTGATTATGGAATGTTTATTCAAAATATATGTCTTGTAGCTAGAAACTTTGGCCTTCATACTTGTCCTCAGGCTGCCTGGGGTCTAGTATATAAAAAAGCAAATGTATTGGTAAAATTAAAAAAAAATTATACTGTTCATTGTGGATTAGCAATTGGCTATGAAAATAAAAAGGCAGAAGTTAATAAGTTAATTACTGAAAGAGAAAGCATAGACACATTTTGTAAGTTTAATTAATAATAAACCGGTTTAAAGTTTTTTACTAAATTTATAGCCTGTTGTATCTGTTTTTCAGACATATCTTCAGAAATTATTTTTATAAAATGTTTTCCTATCGCTGTATCTGACAAACTAAACCATTTATAAGCCTCTACTAGGTTTTCTTCAACACCATTTCCGTGAACATATTGTTTGCCCAAATGCAATTGTGCAGTGGGATGCCCTCTATTGGCAATTATTAAATACAATTTTGCTATTTCATCCCAATAGCCACCCATTTGAAGTCTAATACATCTTGCATACTTGTGTTCTGTATCTAATGCTATTTTATCACTAGATAGGTACGGTCTCATTGGATCGTGTTCATATTGTATTTCATATTTAAAATTACTTTTTTTTGATATATCTACAGCTAAGAGTGGAATTAAATTTAAAAAATATATAAATAAAAGAATAATTTTCATAATTTATTAATTACTCGCTGCTTCAGCTGCGGTACTTATAGGAACTTCTTCTCCTCCTGGGTACACTGAAAGATTAGATCCTTGAAGTATAAAACCTAATGAGCCATTTACTGCAACATCACCAGCTATTTTTGTAGGTGGTATTCCTTCTCCACCACAAGCTTTGCTCAAATCAGATGCAACTAATCTATCCCTTAAATCTAAAGACGCATTAGCAGCTAATATGGCAGGAGCAGCTATTAAACCAATAATTCCTATAATTGGTGTAGCTATTATTCTTGAGTTGAAAATTATATCTTCTTCACCAGATTTGTCGATTAGCTTTTTACATTGATCAGAATTTTTTTGTGTAAATTTATTTTCATTGTTTTTATCAATAAAGTGCGCCATTTTAGCAGTTTCACTTGCACAGCTAGTTATAAATATTAAAGAAAATATAATTACAAATTTTATCATGACAGTTAATAAGTTTAATTTAATAATATGTGATAAGATGTTTTAATAAAAAAAAAAATATATTATAATAAAATACCATACACACAAGGAATGTAAGTAATAATTTGCTAAAGTCAACAAATAATAGTGATAATCATATTATTGAAATTGAGAAAAAAGTTTCTTGGTTGTCTAATTATATTATTCATAATGCGAATAATTTACGAAAAAAAAATGATGATTTGAAGGTAGGAGGACATCAAGCTTCATGTGCCTCTGTAATATCAATATTAGTAGTTTTATATTTTAAGATATTAAAGAAATATGATAGAATAGCGATTAAACCTCATGCTAGCCCTGTTTTTCATGCTATTCAATATCTCTTAGGAAATCAAAAAGTTGACAATCTAAAAAACTTTAGAAAACTTAATGGTGCGCAAGCTTATCCTTCTAAAACAAAGGATTATTGTGAAGTTGATTTTTCTACAGGCTCTGTTGGATTGGGCGGAGCAATGACAATTTTTAGTTCATTCACACAGGATTTCTTAAAAGAGAATAAACAATTAGAAATACCAGAAAGTAAAATGATATCTATTTTTGGTGATGCTGAATTAGATGAAGGAAATGTTTATGAGGCCTTATTAGAAGGGGCAAAACACAACCTTAAAAATTGTTGGTGGATAATAGACTATAACCGTCAATCTTTAGATGGAATTATACATGGAAAATTATTTGAAAAAATAATTAGCTTATTTGAATTAATGAATTGGAATGTAGAAATATTAAAGTATGGGAAAAAACTAGTAAATTTAAAAGAAACGGAATCTGGAAAACTTTTGTTAAAATGGATAGATGATTGTCCGAATGACCTTTTCTCGGCTTTAACTTATCAAGGTGGAAGTGAGTGGAGAAAAACTTTAATAACTGAATTTAAGAATAATAAACAAGTAATAAACTTCATAAATAACTTAGACGATAAAAGTTTACACGAACTTATGACTAATTTAGCAGGACATGACTTAAATTCATTGGAAGAAGCTTTTTTAAAATATATGAATGATGACAGACCTACTTGTTTCATTTGTTATACAGTAAAAGGTTTTGGCTTGCCTTTAGCAGGACATAAAGATAATCACTCCGGAATAATGAATTTACAACAATTTGAATTATATCAAAAAAAAATGAAAATTGATAAAGGTAATGAGTGGAAAAAAACTGAAGGACTAAATATTAGCAAGAAAGAATTTAATAAAATAATGACCTCAAATCCTTTAGCTGAGGTTAAAAGAGAACTTAGTGATGAAAAGATTAGAATTAAAGAAATGCATGAAATAAAATTTAATCAAAATATTAGTACTCAGGATGCATTCGGTAAGATTTTAAATGAGTTAGGAAAAAAAAATGATAAAAATATAAAAAGAATTGTCACTTCATCTCCAGATGTTACTGTTTCTACAAATTTGGGTGGATGGGTAAATCAAAAAAATATTTTTAATACATATAAAAAGGAAGACATTTTCAAGGAGAAAAATGTATCTTCTGCACAAAAGTGGAAATATCTTCCTGATGGTCAACATATAGAGTTAGGAATAGCTGAGAATAATCTATTTCTTTTATTAGCTTCTTTGGGTATTAGTGATAAATTATTTGGAAAAAGAATAATACCTATTGGTACAATATATGATACCTTTATTAGTAGGGGACTTGATGCACTTAATTATGCAACATATATTGATGCAAGATTTATATTGGTAGGCACACCTTCAGGCGTAACCTTATCTCATGAAGGGGGAGCCCATCAATCTATAATTACTCCTAGTATAGGTATTGCTCAACCAAATATTATTTATTACGAGCCTTGTTTTGCAGATGAATTAAAATTTTTATTCTTTTGGGCAATTAATTATATACAAGAGAAGGATGGTAGTTCAGTTTATTTTAGATTATCAACAAAAAAGCTAATACAACCTGCAAGATTATTTAATAATGCTATAAGCGATGACTTATTAAAAGGTGCTTATTGGTTTATAAAGCCTCAGCAACAAAAATCAATTATTTTAGTTTGTACTGGTGTTATGGTCTCTGAAGTATTAAAGCTTCAGAAAGAAATTCAGGAAGAAAAAGTAAATTTAGGTATATTGATAGTTTCTTCTCCGGATAAAATTTATACTGATTGGGAAAAATCTAAAAATAAAGACAGAGAAATATCACACATAGAGAAAATTTTAAAGAAGGTTGATGAAAACTCTACACTAATAACAATTATTGATGGCCACTCAAGTGCTTTGGCTTGGCTTGGTTCTGTAAGAGGTCATAAAGTCTACCCTTTAGGGGTTAGGGAATTTGGTCAATCGGGTGATTTAAATGAAATATACGAGTATAGTAATATTGATTTTAAATCAATTATTGATAGAATTGCTAAATCGATACTTAATTATTAGCGGCTGTGGTGAAATTGGCAGACACGCCAGATTTAGGTTCTGGTGGAGAAATCCGTGGGGGTTCAAGTCCCTCCAGCCGCACCAAAAGATTGTTGTGTTATGTTAAAATGTATTTCTATAAAGAAAAGTATAATGATTATAATTGTAATGCTATTTATAAATTTAATGAAAAATAGTTATTCTGATGATTTTTATGACTATCCTTTATATATTTTGGTTGATGCATGTAATATTACTCAAGAAAGATATGATCCTAAAGAGGTTAGTCAAGATGAAATGTTAGAAGGTAGAGAAAAATATAGATTATGTATGAATTTTATAATGTCTTTATCTACAACTTTAAATGGAAGGTGCATGGCTACAAATAAAAAAAACTTATCACCTGAAGAGACTTTTACATTTGCTGATTTATCGGAAGTACATTCTACACAAGATTTAATAAAAGAAGTAATCATTTACTCAAAAAAAAATCCACATTTTAATAATCAAATAGCTTGGTTGCATGCTTCAAAGGCTATTAGTCAAAAATGGCCTTGTAAAAAACTTTTTTGATACAGAAATAATTATAGATCTTTTTAGTAAAAATATGTGATAATAAAAAAAAGAGAAAATATGGAAAGCAAACAAAAAGAAAGTTTAGAAAAAAAGTTTAAAATAAAAGTTCCTTTTTCAGAAATAGAAAAAAAAATGGAAGAAAACTTTATTGAATTGTCTAAAACTTTGAAGTTATCAGGGTTTAGACCGGGGAAGATTCCAATATCTTTTGTAAAGAATAAATATGAAAAAGAAGTACTATCTAAAGTTACAGAAAAAGTTATCCAAGAAGAGGGAAATAAAAATTTTGAAAAAAAAGGTTACAGGCTTGCAACACAACCAAAAGTAACTTTATTAAGTAAAATTGAAGAAAAAAAAGATTTAGAGGCTGAATTTACATTTGAAATATTACCTAATATTAAATTAAAAGATTTTTCAAAGCTTCAGTTAGTAAGTTATAAGTCTAAGGTAGAAAATAAAGATATTGATAAAGTAATTGAAAATTTATTTAATGATCATAAAGAGTATAAAGATTCAAATGAAAATAAAAAGGCTGAAAAAGGCGATAGATTAATCATAAGTTACAAAGGTTTTTTGGAAGGTAAGCCATTTGAAGGTGGCTCTGCTGAAAAACAAGTTATTGATTTAGGTAAAAATAATTATTTTCCTGAATTTGAAAAAAATCTAATAGGTAGAAAAAAAAATGACGATTTAGAATTTGAAATGGTTTTCCCAGAAAATTATAACAATGATAAACTCAAAGGGAAAAAAGTAAAATTTAGTATTATTATAAATAATATAATGACAGGAATAAAACTTAGCACAGAAGATGATTTAGCAAAAAAAACAGGGTCTAAAGACTCAAAAGAATTGAGAGAAAAAATTAAAAATGAACTTATGAGATACTCTGAGGAGTTAAGCTTTAATATATTAAAAAAATCTATAGTAGAAAAACTAGTAAGTGAATATTCTTTTGATTTACCTAAAACTCTTCTAAATAGGGAAATTGAATTAATGAATGCTGAATTTGAAAAAAATAATAATAAAAATCTTAAAAAACTGAGTAAAGAAGAAATAAATATAGAAGCTAAAAATAAAGTTAA
>CACHHO010000009.1 GCA_902579545.1 Rhodospirillaceae bacterium
AGTGGTCCACTTATAGTTTTAGCAGGAGCAGGAACTGGCAAAACAAGGGTATTAACAACTAAGTTATCTAAAATTATATTTGATAAATTGGCTTCTCCTTATGAAGTTTTGACTGTAACCTTTACTAATAAAGCTGCCAATGAGATGAAAGATAGAGTAGAAAACTTTCTTAAAATAAGTACAGCAGGTTGGTGGATAGGGACCTTTCATTCAATGGGAGCAAGAATATTAAGAAAACATCCAGAAACCGTAGGATTAAAAAAGCAATTCACTATAATAGACATTGATGATCAATTAAAATTATTGAAACAAACCCTATCATTTCATAATGTAGACGAAAAAAGATGGCCAGCTAAAAACTTAAGTTATATTATTCAAAGATGGAAAGATAAGGGGCTTAACCCTGAAAATATTGATCCTTTAGGCAGTGAATTCGCAAATAATAAAGCAGCTGAGTTATATCAAACTTATCAAAATAGACTAAAGACTTTAAATGCAGTTGATTATGGAGACTTATTATTACAAAACTTAAATATATTTGAAACCCAAATAGATATAAAAAATTTCTATAAAAAGAAATTTAAATATATTTTAGTAGATGAATATCAAGACACTAATCTAAGCCAGTATAAATGGCTAAAAGCAATTTCCAATAAGGATAATAACATATGTGTAGTAGGAGATGACGATCAATCAATTTATTCTTGGAGAGGAGCAGAAATAAAAAATATTTTTAAATTTGAAAAAGAATACGAAAATGTAAAAGTAATTAAATTAGAAAAAAACTACAGATCCAAAGCTAATATTCTCAATGCCGCAAACTTTTTAATATCAAAAAATAAAAGTAGAATGGGTAAGAATCTTTGGACTGATGATCAGAATGGTGATAAATTAGAAGTAATTAATACTAATAGTAGTGAAGAAGAAGCTATTTATATAAGTGATAAAATTGAAGAATTAAAAAGTAAAAGTATTAAAATTAATAGTTGCGCTTTAATTGTTAGAGCAAGCTACCAAACAAGAGCATTTGAAGATAGGTTTATTAAGATAGGATTACCTTATAAGATTATAGGAGGAACAAAATTCTATGAGAGGCTCGAAGTAAGAGATGCTTTAGCTTATTTAAGAATTACTTCAAGTGACTTCGATGACCTAGCTTTTGAAAGAGTTATAAATGTTCCTAGAAGGGGTGTTGGAGAAAAATCTCTTAGAGATATTGAAATAAATGCTAGAAAAAAAAATATCACGCTTCTTCAGTCTGCAAGAGAACTTGTACAAATTAATTATTTTACTAATAAAACTAATAATAATTTGAGAATTTTTTTTAAACTATTAGAAAATTGGAGAAAGAAAGAATCTTTAAATGCAGCTGAATTAGCAGAAGTTATACTTGATGAGTCAGGATACACTGAAATGTGGCAAAATGATAAATCAATAGAAGCTGAAACTAGACTTGAAAACTTAAAAGAATTAGTTAATGCTATTGCTGAATTCGATAATATTAGATCATTTTTAGAACACATCCAATTAGTTATGGACAATGACGTAAACAATAAAAATCAATCAGTAAATATATTGACTTTTCATGCTGCTAAAGGACTTGAATTTGATAATGTCTTTCTACCTGGATGGGAAGAAGAAGTTTTTCCTAATAGAAGAGCTATTGAAGAAAGATTAAATGATGGATTAGAAGAAGAAAGAAGGTTAGCTTATGTAGGAATAACAAGGGCTAGAAAAAGGATTTGGATTATTCATGCTAATAGTAGGGTAATTCATGGACAATGGTTTTACTCTGTACCATCTAGGTTTATAAATGAACTACCCTCAGAAAATCTTATTTCTAATAATGTAAACTTTAATAGCTTTTCTAATAATAAATATGAGAATGAAGATAATAAAGAAAAAATTATTTCTGGAAACCTTTATAAAGATAGTTCGCTTAAGGTTGGAACTAAAGTTTTTCATCAAAAATTTGGCTATGGAAATATTATTAAAATTGAAAGTGATATAGCTGAAGTAAAATTTGATAAGACTAATATTAAAAAAGTAAAAGTTACTTTCCTGTTAACCAATGTGTAGCTCAAAAAAAATAAAAAATAAAATATCACTTTTAAGAGCGTTGATGGAAAAAACAGGCATAGATGCTTTTCTAATAACACATGATGACGAATATTTACTAGAAAATACTCACAAAAGCAACCAAAGGTTAAAGTGGATAATTGGGTTTTCAGGATCAGCTGGTTTTTTAGTAGTATCTAAACTAAATTTATATTTATTTGTTGATGGTAGGTATACTTTACAATCAAAAATAGAAACTAAAGGCATTAAGGTAAAAATTCTAAATATCAATGAAGTTATAAATTTTAATTATTTTAATGATAAAGCTGAAAAAATAAAAAATTTTGGAGTTTACACCAAATCTTTGTCCTATGATTATTACTACAAACTTTTTAGTAATGCTAAAGAGGCCAAAATAAATATAGTAAACCTAAATATAAATTTGATAGACCAAATTTGGAAAAGAAATACAAAAAAACAAAAAACAAAAAAAATATTTACCTTAGAAAAAAAATATTGCGATGTTGCTTTTTCAGAAAAAATATCACAAGTAAAAAAGTATATAAGCAAAGAAAAAGCTGATGGAATTTTTATTCAAAACAGTGAGTCTATAGCTTGGCTTTTAAACATAAGAGGAAGTGATTTAGACTTTACTCCTATAACACTCTCTCATGCAATTATTTTAAAAAATAAAGTTTATGTATTTTTGGAAAACACTGCCTTAGAAAAAAAAATCGTTAATTATTATTCTAAAAAAATATTTTTTATTGAAATTACTAAAATTACTAGTGTTTTAAAAAAATTTAAAAATAAAAAATTTAATATATTATTAGATCCCTTCAGTACATCTAAATATTATTATGATTTAATTAAAAAATACACTTGCAAGTGTATATTAATAAAAGACCCCGTTTCTAATTTAAAATCAATAAAAACTACTAGTGAAATAAGAAATATCACTAGTGCTCATTTATTAGATGGTATTTCATTATGTAAATTTTTATACTGGTTAAAAAATATAAATTATCAAATTTCGGAACTAGATATTGTGAAAAAAATTGATACTTTGAGAGAAAGAAATAAATATTTTTTATGTAAATCATTTCCTACTATTGCCGGCAGTGGCCCAAATGGTGCTATAATACATTATATACCAAATAAAAAAACAAATAGAAAAATTCTTAAAAATGACATTATATTAGTTGATAGTGGAGGCCAGTATAAACTAGGAACTACAGATGTCACCAGAACCGTCTCTATAGGCAAACCAACAAAAAATCAAATTTTAAATTATACATTAGTTTTAAAAGGACATATAAATTTTAGTACGGCTAGATTTCCTGAAGGAGTTACAGGAGCTTATTTAGATTACCTAGCAAGGGCTTACCTATGGAAAGAGGGCAAAGATTATTCTCATGGCACAGGCCATGGAGTTGGTTATTGTTTAAATGTTCATGAAGGCCCATTTAGCATATCTAGATTTAATAATATTCCTCTAAAAAATGGCATGGTATTTTCTAATGAACCTGGCTATTATTTAGAAAAGAAATATGGAATAAGAATAGAAAACCTTGTATCTACAAAAAGTATTATAATAAATGGGAAAAATTTTCTTAATATTAACACATTAACCTTAGCGCCTTACGATAATGATTTAATAGATATAAGCATGCTTTCCAAAGAAGAGCTAAATTGGTTGAATGACTATAACAAAAATTTATATCAAAAATTAAAACCTTATTTACTAGAAAAAGAAAGAAATTGGCTTTACAATAATATAAAGAAAAAATGAAAAAAAAATTAAAGTTTGCAATTATTTATGGATCTACGAGAAGAAAAAGACTTGGCATTAGACTTGTGAAGTATTTGCATACTCAAATTAAAAAAAGGGGATATAACTCATATATAATTGATCCATTAGAAAATAAATTACCCTTGCTAGATAAAAGGTTTGATGATTTTCCAAAAAAAAATATCCCTACTGCGGTAAAAAATGTTCAAAAATTATTAAATAAATCTGATGCATTTATTTTAGTTAGTGCTGAATATAATCATATGCCACCACCTGCATTAATAAATTTACTTAACTACTATTATATAGAGTTTAATAGAAAACCCTCATGCATATGCACATACTCAGTTGGAGACTTTGCAGGGGTAAGGGTTCAAGGCCCTCTCAGATCACTTATGACGCAACTGGGAAGTCCAGCTATTAAATATGGCTTTTTTCAGCCAAAATTATTAAACAAATTTAATGAAAATGGGGACCCCATTAATAAAAAAGATGCAATAGAAAGATTTAATTTATTTTTCAATGAATTGTTATGGTATACATCTTCACTTAAAAAAGCTAAAAATTAATTTTTCATAAGTTTGATTACGAAATCCTCATCTTCAATTTTAATATTTAGTTTTTTAGCTTTGTGAAGCTTGCTTCCTGAATCTCTTCCTACAATAATAAAGTCAACTTTTTTAGAAACAGTAGATGTTATTTTAGCTCCTTCAACTTTTAATTTATCTTCTATATATTTTCTGGAGAAATTATCAAAGGTGCCTGTGATAACAATCTTTTTGTTCAGGTATTTACCTGAAAAACTTCTATATTCTATGTCTAAAAAAAAAGAAAGTCGTTTTACTAATTTATAGTTTTTATATTCTGAAAAATAATAAGTTAGACTGTTTATTATAGTTTGTCCTATTCCTTCCACATTAGCTAGAGTTTCAGTATTATTATTTGAAAAAACTCTTAAAAAGTTATCAAGGTTATTAAACTTTGAACTTAGTATACCTGCCACTTCTTTTCCTATATGTCTAATACCTAAAGAATATATAAATTTGTCAAAGGTTACCTTTGAACTTTTATTTATAGACTCAAAGAGATTTAAAATACTTTTTTCTCCCCATCCATCATATTTTAATAAACTTACTAAATTATTTTTATATCTATTTTTCAAAGTAAATATGTCTTCAAAATTATTAATTATTTTTTCCCTAAAAAAAAATCTTATTTGTTTTTCTCCTAAGCCTTCGATATTTAAAGCTTCTCTCGAAACAAAATGACACAATCTAAAAATCCTTTGCTCATCACAATTGTTATAATTAGTACATCTTTTTACTACTTCTTTTTTTAATTTAATTAATTTTTGATTACAGCTAGGACATACTTCTGGGAAAATAATTTCCCTTTGAAAGTGATCTCTATACTCTGGAAGAACTTTCATAATTTTAGGAATTACATCACCTGCTCTCTGAAGTTTGATAGTGTCGCCTATTTTTAGATCAAGCCTTTTAACTTCGTCTTCATTATGGAGTGTAGCTCTGCTTACTTTTACTCCTCCAATTATAACCTCCTTTAATAAAGCCACTGGTGTAATAGAGCCTGTTCTACCTATTTGGAATTTTACATCAAGCAACTTAGTGATAGCTTCTTCAGCAGGAAGTTTATGAGCTAATGCCCATTTTGGAAACCTAGAAGTAGTTCCTAAAATGTTCTGTTGTTTATAAGAATCTAGTTTATAAACGATACCATCTATATCATACTTTAAATTTTCTCTATTTTTAAAAATATATTCGTAAAAATCCATCATATCTGAAATATTTTTGCATAGTTTACTAGGCTCATTTAAGATAAAAGAGTATTTTGATAAAATTTTCCTAGTTTCTGAAAGGGTATCTCCAAAAAAAACACTATCACTTAATATAGAATAACCGTAAAACATTAATTTTCTCTTTTTTGTAATCAGAGGGTCTAGTTGTCTAATGGAGCCTGAAGCAGCATTTCTAGCAGTAGAAAATGTTTGCTCTCCATTTTTTTTTCTAATACTATTCAGAGCTTCAAAGTTCTGCTTAGGCATAAAAACTTCTCCTCTAATTTCTAATTCTTCTGGAAATTTATTTGGTAACTCTCTAACCACTCCTTCAACAAAGATTATATTATTGGTAATATCTTCCCCTTTTATTCCATCACCCCTTGTGAGTGCCTTTACTAATTTTCTATTTTTATAAATTAATGAGGCAGATAGCCCATCTACTTTCGTTTCTGCTAATATTTTAAAGTTGTTAAATAGCTTTTTATTTTTAGTATAGAAAGCTTCAACTTCCTCTCTTTTATATGCATTATTTAAAGACAACATTGGCGTTTTGTGTCTTAATACTTTTTTTTCTTTTGTGCTTTTAGATCCTACCTTAAAAGAAGGAGAACTATGCAGTTTTAGAGATGGATGTTCTTTCTCTATAGTCTCTAATTCTTTTCTTAATATATCATACTCATAATCTGAAATTTCTTGTGTGTTATAATTATAATAAAGGTCATCATGATAGTTTATTTTAAAAATTAGCTTTTTTATCTTGTTTTCAATTTTTTTTTTTGTGTTTTTTTTAAAATCTTCCATAAACTTAATTTCTTAAAAGTTTGCTAGAAAGGTTTCGTGCTTCATTTGTAACAGTATCTCCTGATATCATTTTTGCTATTTCTTCTATTCTATCGTTTTCATCTAGTTTTAAAACACTTGTAAAAGTATTTTCATCCAGCATTTTTTTGTATGTTTTATAATGATAATTTCCTTTTGCAGCAACCTGGGGTAAATGAGTCACAACCAGAACTTGCTGAAACTCAGATAGGTTTAGAAGCCTAACAGCAATTGAGTCTGCTACTGCTCCGCTGACCCCCGTATCTACTTCATCAAAAATTAATGTTTTTTTATTAATAGTTTTAGCTATTACAAGGTTTATAGCTAACATTAACCTTGAAAGTTCTCCTCCAGAGGAAACCTTATGAATTTCTCCTTTTGATATTCCTTTATTAAAGCTTATTAAAAACTTTACAATATCTGCTCCTTCTTTATTCCATTTACTAAATTCTCTTCTCGATAGTTCCACCATAAATTTAGCATTTTCTAGCTTCAAAGGTCTAAGTTCTAAATTAATTTGTTCTTGTAATTCTTTTAAAGCTTTTTCTCTAGATTTTGTTAAAATATGGCAATCTTCTTCATATTTAATTTTTGCTAGACTTAATTTGCTTTTTATCTTTTCAAGATTTTCACTGCTTTGATTTAAAGAGGTATATTCTTCATTTAACTCTTTTAATTTTTCCTCTAATGCCTCAGGTTGTATTTTAAATCTCCTAGAAAGCGTACTTATATCAAATAATCTCTGTTCTAAATTATCCAAATCATTTTTATTATATAAGAAATCTTCTTTTAGTTTAGATATATTTAATAATATATCTTTTCCTTCTATTAAAATGTTGTTTATTGCTTTCTGGACTTCCTTAATTTCATCTAACTTTTCATTTTCTTCAAAAGATTTATCTAAATTTACATTTTCTCTAGTTAGATTAGATAATGCCCCTAATCCTTCGTCATCTAATATGTTATGTATATTATTTATTGCTAAAAATATTTTTTCATGCTTGGTCATTAAGTTTCTTTTTTTTAAAATGCTTGTGTATTCACCTTTTTCTAAATTTAAATTTTTAATCAAATTTATATTATTTTCTAAAACCTCAACATGATTTTTTTTACTACTTTCTATATTTAATAATTCTTTATAAATATCGTTTAGCTTTTTATAGTTATTAAAACTTTTTTTTACTTGAGATAAAATCATATTATTACCACCAAATCTATCCAAAATTTTTAGATGATTTACAGGATCTAGTAATCCTATTTTTTCATTTTGACCATGAATCTCAACTAGCATAGATCCTATTTCTTTAAGAAAGTTTAAGCTTACTAAATTATCATTAATAAAAGCTTTACTTCCACCTTCACTAAAAAGAACTCTTCTCAAAATAATAGTTTCTTCTGTGTTTAGTCCGTATTCTCTTGTTTTTTTAAAAGCTAAATTACTTTTATCTACCTTAAATTCAGCAGTTACTGTACCTTCTTTTGCTTTGTTTCTAATTAGTGAAAAGTCTGCTCTTGCTCCAACAGCTAAACCAAGAGAAGTTAAAATTATGGATTTTCCTGCTCCTGTTTCTCCTGAAAAAACTGTAAGTCCATTATTAAAATTAAGTTCTAGTTTTTCTATTAGTACTATATTTTTAATTGATAATGACTTTAACATAACCGTTATTCACTTAATAAAATATTATTCTTTTTAAGTAAGTTATAACTAAGTTTATACCATCTGCTATTTGGATAATTATAACCTAATACCCTAGCATTAACTATTGCTTCATCCTTTACTCCTAGAATTAAATAGATTTCCACCAACCTATGTAGTGCTTCAGGAACATAAGTCGTAGTTTGATATTTATTAACAATATTTTTAAATCTTCTTAATGAAGATATGTATTTTTTTAATGAAAGGTAAGTCATTGCTACGTCTAGTTCTTTGGCTGCTAAATTATTTTCTAAATAAATTATTTTAAAATAAGCATCTTTGGCATAATCACTATCAGGGTATCTATCCATTATTAATTTAAAGGTATCTAATGCAGCAATAACCATAGTTTGTTCTCTAGTAACCTCTATTATTTGATCATAATAACTCATACCAAGTAAATATTGTGCATAAGATGCAAAATCTGACGCAGGATAAAGATTTAAAAATCTCTTCAAATTTGCCTCAGTTTTAATATAGTCTCTATCTTTATAACTAGCATATGAAGACATAATAATTGCTTTCTTTGCCCAGCTAGAATAAGGATGTTGCCTTTCAACTTCATCAAATTCAATTGTCGCTTCTTCATAATCCTTATTAGCTAAGCTTATTAATGCACTTTCATAAATAATCTTTATATCTCTTTCTACATATTCTATTTCCTTGTTTTTATTTGATGAACAAGATGAAAAAAATAGGAAAAGTATAGAGCTAAATATTATGATTATAAATTTTATATATTTATTTTCAAATATCATTTTATTATTATAGTATAAAAAAAAATATTATTATATACATGCAAAAAAAAAATATTTTAAATTTACTTTCATTTAGTCACTATGTAGCAGATATAGTCTCATTAGAATTAAAAAAAGGTTATAAATCTATAAAAAATTCTTTTAACAGAAAAAGTTATGATTTTAGACAAATAGTATCCCCTTTAGATTTAAAAGTAGAAAAATTAGTTAGAAAGTTAATTCTCGAAAAATACCCAAGTCATAATATAATTGGAGAAGAAATAGAGGATAAAAATAAAAACTCCAATTATACATGGATAATAGACCCAATAGATGGAACTAAAGCGTACTTAAGTGGTATTCCTGTCTTTACTTTCTTACTGTCTCTAAAATTTAAAGAAAAATTTATCTTTGGATTAGTAGATCAGCCTATTTTGAAAGAAAGATTTTGGAATTTTAATAACATAGCGTATCTAAATAACAATATAATCAAAACAAAAAAATGTAAAAAGTTATCAGAAGCAATAATAGCTATTACCGAGCCTGAAATGTTTAGCAGTTATGCTAATTTTAATAAGAATTTATTTAAAAACACAAGTTTTATTAGATGGGGGACAGATGCTTTAGGATATATGAGATGTGCAGAAGGCATTATAGATGGAGTTGTAGAAAGAAATATTAAGATTTGGGATATTGCAGCAATAGAACCTATAATAAAGAGCGCTGGTGGTATTATTAGTACTTGGGATGGTAAAAAAATAGGTACAAATGACACAGTTTGTGCCGCAGGAGATAAAAAAATACATGATGTTTTAGTAAATACTTTGCAAAAACTTATATAAATACTATGTTATTATCATGAGTATGGACGAAATGAAATACGATATGGTAATAGTCGGCGCTGGACCTGCTGGACTATCTACAGCTATAAGATTAAAAGAGATTGATAAAAAAAATAACACAAATCATTCTATTTGTATTATAGAAAAAGGACCTGAAATTGGTGCTCATATATTGTCTGGTGCAATTTTAGACCCAATTGCTCTAAACGAACTTATTCCTGATTGGAAAGATACTGATATTCCAGTCAAAACAAAAGTAAATAATGAAAGTTTTACTTTTTTAACCGAAAATAAATCCTATAAAATTCCAAATTTTTTATTACCTTCAGATATGAAAAATGACGGTAATTTCATTATAAGTCTAGGTGCTCTTTGTAAATGGTTAGGTTCTTTTGCTGAAAAATTGGGTGTTGATATTTTTCCTGGTTTTGTTGCTAAGGATATTATATTTGATGAAAAAAATGTTGTTAAAGGTGTTATAACTGGAGAAAAGGGCTTAGATAAAAATGGAGAAAAAACTAACCTATATGAACCTTCAATAGCACTAATTGGTAAACAAACTATTTTTGCAGAAGGATGTAGAGGTCATCTAGGCAAGCAACTGATTAATAAGTTTTCTTTAAATAAAGAAAGTCAATTTCAAACTTATGCAATAGGTTTAAAAGAGTTATGGGAAGTAGATAGTAAAGAATTTCCGAAAGGAGATGTTATGCATACACTTGGCTGGCCTCTTTATAATAATGCTTATGGTGGTTCATTTGCCTATAAACTATCTCAAAATTTACTTTCCATTGGTTTCGTTATAGGACTAGATTACAAAAATACATTTTTAAATCCTTATGAAGAATTTCAAAGATTTAAAAAGCATGAAAATATTAGGAAAATTTTAGAAGGAGGTAAAAGAATTTCATATGGAGCAAGAGCCCTTAACGAAGGAGGTTATCAGTCACTTCCAAAATTTTCTTTTCCAGGAGGCTTGATTATTGGATGCGATGCAGGAACATTAAATGTACTAAAAATCAAGGGAACTCACAATGCAATGAAATCTGGTATAATAGCTGCAGAAGTTTTTTTTGAAGGTTCAAAAAATAATTTTAATGAATCAGAACTATCACAATATTCTGAAGCTTTCAAAAATAGTTTTATTTTTCGCGAATTATATAAGTCTAGAAACATTCGCCCTGGTTTCAATAATGGACTTTTTCCTGGTTTGTTAAATAGTTTTGTTGATCAAAAAATATTTAGAGGAAAAGCTCCTTGGACCCTAAAACATAAAGAAAAAGACAATGAGGCAATTAAAAATAAGAAATTCTGTAAAAAAATTACTTATCCCAAAAAAGACTCAATCTTTAGCTTTGATAGACTTACTAATGTATCTTTTTCAGGAACTAATCATAAGGAAAATCAACCAAATCATTTAAAAATTTTAAATGAAGATATTCCAATTAACACAAATTTAAAAAATTATCTTTCTCCTGAAACTAGATACTGTCCTGCTGGCGTATACGAGATAGTTGATATAGAAAAAGAAGGTCCTAGATTACAAATTAACTTTCAAAACTGTTTACATTGTAAAACATGTGATATAAAAGATCCTTTACAAAATATTAATTGGACACCTCCTGAAGGAGGAGATGGACCAAGATATTCTAATATGTAATTATACTGTGCTATGGAAGAAGTTATTGTTCTCAATATTATTTGATGAACTTTCTGGCCTTTTTTGAACTATCTGATAATTAGAAAAACTAGAAAATAGTTTTTCCATTACTAACTTGTTAGTTTCATGACCAGGGCATTCTGCAATTATTGATCCAACTAAGTTATAGTTGCTCAAAGTGAGATCTCCTAGCAAGTCCAAAATCTTATGATATATAAACTCATAATTATTTCTTAGACCACCAGTATTTAAAACTTTTTTATTCTTTATTACTATAGCATTCTCTAAGCTACCACCTTTAGCCAAGCCATTTTTTTTCATTTTCTCTATGTCATCAAAAAAACAAAAAGTTCTAGCATTAAATACTTTACTGTAAATTTCTGTAAGTTCCTTATCAAAAGAAACATTTTGCTTGCCAATAGGAGTAGGAAAATTAATAGTACAATTTATTTTAAAAGATTTTGAAGGTAATAATGTAATTTTACTAATACCATTTCGCACAGTTATTGGCTTTTTTATAAGCAAATATTTTTTATACTCATTTTGTTTGACAACTCCTTCATTTTTAATCATGGTATCAAATTTTTGCGCAGACCCGTCTAATACAGGAATTTCTTCAGAGTTACACTCTATACAAATATTATCAATATCATTACCTCTAATGGCAGCCAACAAGTGTTCAACAGTATATACTTTGACATCATTACCATAGTTTTTTAGAGTAGTGCACAATTTACTATCAGAAATAAATTTAAAATCAGCAGGTATAATATTATTAGTGGAGATATCAACCCTTTTAAATATGATACCTGTATTTACTGCTGCAGGTAAAAGTTTTACATTGCAAATTTTTCCATTATGTAAGCCCACACCAGAAAAATTTACTTCTTTTGCTATAGTCTTTTGTAAATTATCTAAAATCATGTAAAAAATAATAATAAAATAAAAAAATTTAATCTATTAACTTTTTATTACAATTATTACAATTTTATATTAACTACTCTTTATTTCTTTTTAAGAAAGAAGGTATGTTAACATAATTATCCTCTTGCAAATTTTTATTATTATCAATTTCTTGCAAAGAATTAACTCTATCAAAAGTATTTGCTTCATCAAAAGATGGTTCTACTCTTTCAGCAGTGTTATTTTCATAACTTATAGCTTCATCTGATTCTACTTTTCTAGCAAATTTACTATCTAAAGATTTATTTGCTACTTCACTAACCATAGAAATTGCTTTAGATCCTACATTAAGTGCCTTTTCTTTTACATTAGACAATCTTGAGATGAGGCTAGTATTTTCTATTACCTCTTTATCAATTTCTTCCTTGGAGGATGTATTGGCATTTAAAAACTCTGCCTCTTTAAAAGGGTCAGTAATATTTTCTTTTTCTGTATTTGGAACAGTTTCCTCTTTAGGAATAAAAAATCCATCACTTTCTTTTTGTGAACCATTAGAAACTTTGTTTTCTTTAATTGCGTCACTAACTTCTTTAGATAAAAATTCCTCTAAATCAGCTTGTTTAGTAGTAGTTTTTTTTCCAAAGTCAGCTTTTATTGTATTATTCTTTTCTGTTTTACTAATATCAGAAACTAAGCGTGGCTTCTTGTACTCTTCTAAATTGTCATTTTCATTTTCTCTAATTTCGGCAGCTATTCCAGAAGCTAATAAAGAAACTCTAATTTTACCATCTTCTATTTTTTCAATAGTATTTCCTACTATGAGGTTTACATCTTCTTTACATTGTTTCTTTATGTGAGCAGCTATTTCATCTATTTCATATAATTTTACATCTTCACCACCTGAAATATTTATAATAACTCCCTTTGCATTTGATATAGATGTATCATCTAGTAAAGGATTCGATATAGCAACTTCTGCAGCCTTAATTGCTCTATCTTCACCCTCAGCTTCTCCTGTCCCCATCATAGCCTTGCCCATCTCTAACATAACAGTTTGTATATCTGCAAAATCTAAATTTATTCTACCTTGTTTAACTATCAAATCTGTAACTCCTTTTACACCATTATATAAAACTTCATCTGCCATCTTAAAAGCTTCAGTAAATGTTGTATCTTTATTTGCTATTCTAAATAAATTTTGATTTGGAATTATAATAAGTGTATCAACTGAATCTGTAAGATCTTTTATACCTTGCTCAGCAATTTTTGTCCTTCTAATACCTTCATACTCGAAAGGTTTGGTCACAACGCCTACTGTTAAGATGCCTCTTTCTCTTGCTGCCTCTGCTATTACGGGGGCTGCCCCTGTTCCTGTTCCACCACCCATACCTGCAGTTACAAATAACATATGTGTTCCTTCTAATTGATCTAATACATTTGATAATGATTCATCTGCAGCTTGCCTTCCTATTTCAGGCTTAGCTCCTGCTCCTAATCCCTTAGTTAATTTGGCTCCTAATTGAACTTTTCTATCAGTAAGAGAATTAGCTAAAGATTGTGCATCTGTATTTGCCACTAGAAACTCTACTCCTTCTAAATGTGCTTCTATCATATTATTAACAGCATTACAGCCTGCTCCACCAACTCCAATTACAGTTATTCTGGGTTTCAATTGCTCGTTTGTAGGTTCTGTTAAGTTTATTGTCATATTATACTCCTTTAAGTTAAAAAAAATTTTCTTCCAACCAGTTCTTTATTAAAGAAAAGCTTCTTTTCTTTTCTAATTTAAGTTCCTTATGTCTTGTAAAGCCAATTTTATTTTTACTAATTATATTAAGCTCATTTTGAATAAGGCCGGCTGTTACGGAATGAGATGCATCTAATGTATGATGAGAGTTAAACATTAAATTTTTAGCAGTTCCAATTCTTGAATTATAATTATACATATTATTTGCTAATATAGATAAGCCATCTATTTGAGAAGCTCCTCCAGTAAAAACTAAAACTTTGCCTATCAAATTTACATTTCCAGAACTTTTAATTGTTTGATATATCCACTTCAGTAGTTCTTCATAAAAAGGTTTAACAATATCATATAAATTTCTTCTTGTTACTTGAATAAAATTTTTCTCATTTTCAAAATTTATAGAGGGTATTTCTAAAAACATTTCTTCTTCTTGACTAGCATCTAAAACTGAGGCTTGCATAACTTTTAATTTTTCAGCTTCTTCAAATGTTATACTTAATTTTCTTGCTATTGCTTCAGTTATATTATTACCTCCAAAAGGAATTACGTCAGAAAAGATAAAACTGTTTTTTGAAAACATTCCTAATGAGGTTGTTCTTGCTCCCATATCTACTATTACTGAACCCAGATCTAATTCATATTCATTTAATACTGCATGTCCTGCAGCAAAATTTGAAAAAACTATCCTGTATATATCAACATTGCATGATGTTATTGACTTTACATAGTTTTTATAATGATTAATTCCTATACATGTTAATAAAAAGTCAATTTCAAGTTCATTTCCATACATATCAATAGGATTAGTTATACCATCAGCCTTGTCTATAATATGGTCCATAGGAGAGATATTTATTACTTTTTTATCAAACAAATAATCATCTTCTAAAGTTTTATTTATACATGCCTGTATATCGTTCTCTGTTACTTTTTCATCTTTAATTTCAACTTTAGATCTTATTATCTTAGTAAAACACTTATGAGAAGAAATCGAAACTGTTAACTCTTTAATTATTTCTCCAGATTGCTTTTCACAATCATTTATAGCCTTTAGTATACATTCTGAAGCTAAATTAAAATCAGTAACAATCCCAGACTTTATACCTTTTGTAGCAATAATACTAAAGCCTAAAACTTTTGTTATTCCGTTATTATCAGTTATAGTTTGCATACAACTTAATTTACTAGAACCTATATCTAATGCGGAAATTAGATTTTTATTTTTTTTCATATTTTACTCTCTTTAATAATTCTCTCTTTGAGTTTAATTATCATTCTATTTTCTATTCTTAAGTCTACCTTCTTAATTTTATTTGATAAAAAGCCATATTTGCTCTGTAATTGACCAATTTTAAAAAATGCTATTTCTGGGTCTTCTTCAGGAAGATCAATAATAATATCTGAGGCATGTTTAAGTGACCATCTTCTATGAGATACAAATTCAGCCTCTTTTATATATTTTGATATTTCAGGATATACTGCAAAAATGCTTAATAAATCAGAAACTTTACTCTCTACTCCTTTTCCACTTAAAACAATTAGCTTTTCTAAATCTTTATTAATAAATTCTAGCTTTATTATTTTAGAACCATATTGATTCAAAAGAATAAATGATTGCTCAGACTTTAAAACAAACTTAGGTGTTTCTTCTTCAACTTCTATTATTAGTGAAGAGGGCAAATGTAATTTTAATTTTGCTGATTTTATCCAATTATTTTCTTCTAAAGCATTCTTACTACTTTTTAGGTCCAAACAAAATATATTTTCACACTCTAAAAAATTTATACTATCTAGTATCTTTGCATCTCCAATTCTATTATTTCCTAATATTTCTATTTTTTTTATTTCAAAACCTAAATTTTTAATATAATTATCTAGTATATCTACTTCTAAAATATATTTAGGCCTGTATATAATTAAACAGAATATGAATATAAAGACTAATAGTAAGATGTTAGTTAAATTTATCTCAAATATTTTAAAAAATAATTTCTTCATCTGTTTACACCAGCATCTTTTACTATCCATTCTATCAAGTCTGGAAAATCTATTCCTGCATTAATGGCAATTTTAGGAAATAAAGATGTATCTGTTAATCCAGGTTGTGTGTTTATTTCAAGCATGTATAGTTTATTGTTTTTATCTTCTTTGTTAAATCTGAAATCCACTCTAGCTATACCTTTGCAGTCTAGTAAATCAAAAGATTTTTCAGCATTTGCTAATAATAGGTTTTCTATATTTTTATCTAAATTTTCTGGCTGCAAATATTTTGTTTTAGTACTATTATATTTATCATCATATCCGTAAATTTCATTTTTAGTAGTTACCTCTATAAAACCTATTGCCTTACCATTCATTATAGCTACTGTAATATCTGTACCTGGAATGTACTCTTCTAAAAGATATTTTTTTAAATTGTCCTTAATAATAAGACTGTTTAAGTTAGTATCTTTTTTTACTAAGTGTACCCCGAAGCTAGAACCCTCATCTACAGGTTTAATTATAAAAGGCCTTTTAATATGTTCGTCATTGAGTAAAATATTTTTACTTATTATTTTGCCTTTGGGTGAAGCAATGTTGTTTTGGATAAAAATACTTTTGGAAAAAACTTTATTCATACCTAAAGCTGAAGAGGTAACTCCAGAATGAGTATAAGGTATTTTTAAATATTCAAAAATTCCCTGAATTTTTCCGTCTTCTCCCCAAGAGCCATGAAGTGAATTAAAAATAACATCTATATTATTTTTATTTCTTAATAAAAATGAGATAAAATCTTGGCTTGGTTCTATTAGCATAGTTTTATGACCCTTTAATTTTAATGCTTTTTCTACACTACAAGCCGACTTTCTAGAAATTTCTGCTTCATCAGAAAAACCACCTTTAACTATTAAAACATTTTTACTCAAACTATTTTCCTATTCTCCAATTATTCTTATTTCCCAATCTAAAATTATTCCTAATTTTTTAAAAACTTTTTCTCTGATTTTTTCACCCAATTTTTCAATGTCTTTACTAGTTGCTCCACCCTCATTAATAATAAAGTTGGAATGCAACTTTGATAAGGACGCTTTACCTACTCTAAGATTTTTGCACCCACTTTTTTGTATTAACTTCCAGGCTTTAAAATTTTTGGGGTTCTTAAATGTTGATCCACTTGTTTTTTCTTTTATGGGTTGAGTTAGTTTTCTTTTTGTAACTAGTTCATTTATTTTATTCAAATTATCAGATACATCTTTATTTTTCTTGTATTCAAAAGTAGCCTCTAAAAAAATAAATTCTTCAGGGAAGTTAGTTTCTCTGTATATCATTTTGTAATCATGAGGATAAATATATTTAATTTCACCTTCTCTATTAATAGTTTTTATTTTTCTTAAAAAATCAGATGTATCCTTTTCATAAGCACCCGCGTTCATTTTTATAGCTCCACCTATAGTTCCTGGAATACCAGAAAAAAATTCTAAGCCTGATGCACCTTTTCTAGCTAGTATTCTAGCTAATTTAATACAGTTTGTTGCAGCTCCTACTTTTACTTCGTTATCGTTAATTATTTTTATATATTCAAAGTTTCTACTTAATTTTATAACTACACCATTATATCCCAAATCCCTAAATAAAGTATTAGATCCCGCACCTAAAATAAAAGCTGGAGTATCTATATTCAAATTTTTTAAGAATTTTTTAAGGTCAATTAATTTTTCTGGTATAAAAAAAAGTTTGGCCTTGCCTCCAGTTTGAAGCCAGGTAAATTTGGATAAATCAACGTTGTGCTTGAGTTTTCCATTAAAATCAGATTTAGATTTTAAATTTTTATAATATGATATATTTGAAATCATAATATGTCTTCCTTTAAATTTTTTTCTATGAATTTTTTTGCTTGTAAACTTATATCACCTGCACCTAAGAAAACTATTAAATCACCTTCTTTTAAATTATTTTTAATTACTAAATTTAATTGAATTTCATCATATGGTCTTGCATCTTTATGACCCGCAGCAACTAGAGAGCTTATAAGGTTATTCTTTCCAAAATCATTATTTTCTTCTTCTCCTGCAGCATATACTTCAGTAATGAAGACAATATCGGCATCATTAAATGCTGTGGTGAAATCCTCAAATAATAATTTAAGTCTTGAAAATCTATGGGGTTGGATGATAGCAACTAGCTTACTTTTAGTAATTTCTCTAGCTGCAGCTAAAGTTGCCTTAATTTCAACAGGATGATGTCCATAGTCATCAAATATTTTTATTCCCTTGTATTTATGCAGTAAAGAAAACCTTCTATTAACACCTTCAAATTCCTTTAACGCTAATTTTATTGTATCTGTCTCTATTCCTAATTCTAAAGACATTGAGCATACCGCAAGTATATTTTGAACATTATGAATCCCAGGTATATTTGAAACCATATCTTTAACAATCCTTGAGGAGGCATCTTTTTTAGGACTAACTTCTAATGTAAAATAAGTTTTATCATCCTTATAAAAAACATCTTTAGCTCTAAAGTCTGCTTGAGGACTTAACCCATATGTAATTATTCTTTTATCGTCTATTTCTGATATGATGCTTTGTATTATTGGGTTATCAATACAAATTATAGCCATTCCATAAAAAGGTATGTTATTAATAAATTTTTTAAATGAATCCTTTAATTCCCTAAAGCTCTTATAATAATCTAAATGCTCAGCATCTATATTAGTTACAATTACATTAGTACAAGGAAGACGAAGAAAACTACCATCTGATTCATCCGCTTCTACTACCATCCAATCACTAGAGCCCAATTTTGCATTACTGTTATAAGAATTTATTATACCTCCATTAATTACCGTAGGATCGTATTTTGCTTTTTCCAATATTGTTGCCATCAAAGAAGTTGTAGTAGTTTTTCCATGTGTTCCAGCAACCGCAATAGTCTTTTTAAATCTCATTAATTCTGCTAACATTTCTGCTCTTTTCACTATTGGTATTCTTTTTTTTCTAGCTTCTATTAACTCCTGATTATTATTTTTAATTGCTGAAGACACTACTAAAATAGAAGCATTCAAAATATTTTTTTTATTATGACCAATATAAATTTTTATTCCCAGTTGTTTAAGCCTTTTAACATTTTGATTTTCTGTAATATCGCTACCAGTTACTTTGAATTCTAAATTTGTCAAAACCTCGGCAATACCGCTCATACCAATGCCACCTATACCTACAAAATGAATTAAACCAATTTTATTACTAAATATTTGCATCTTATAATCTCATTATTAAGTTACTTATATCTTTAGTAGCATTAGGTGAAGCTAACCTTCTATTTTTAATTGCTTTTTTATTTAAAATTTTATAATTATCAAGAGTTTTAATTAAAAATTTAAAAAACCTTCCTTCATCTAAATCTTTTTCTGAAAATATCCATGCGGCTTCTTTTTTTCTAAATACATCAGCATTTTTAAACTGGTGATCACCTACTGAGTTAAATATTGGAAAATATGCAGCTGGTATACCCGCAATAGAGTTTTCCCAAATTGTTGAGGACCCCGCTCTAGAAATTACCAAACTTGCTTCTTCTAAATGTTTACTAATATCCTCTATAAAAATTTGAACTTTTGATTTAATATTATTTTTTTTGTAGTTTTCCTTAACACGTTTCAAATCGTTTGCTCTTACTTGATGAGCAATTATTAACCTGTTTTTTAAATTTTTTGGTAATTTAATTATACAATTACATAACTTTAATGATAAAAGCTCTGAACCTTGACTTCCTCCTAAAATTACTAAATTAACATTTTGTTTTTTTTTAGGTGAAGAATATTTATTATCATAAAGTTTTAAGATTTCTTTTCTAACTGGCATACCTACAGTTATAGTATTTATATTGAGGCTATCTAAATTAAATGCTGATGTTCTAATATTTATATATTTCCAAAAAATTCTATTAGCTCTACCGATTACTGCGTTTCCTTCATGTAAGAGTATCTTTTTATTCAATAATAGAGCTGCCAAAACAAATGGCACTTGTACATATGATCCAAAACCTATAACGATGCTTATTTTTTTTCTTTTTAAAAATATAAAGGATTTAATAAAACTAAAAAAAAGTAAGCAAATAGAAAAAATTTTTCTCATAATACTTTTTCCCTCAAACCCTTTAGCATTAATTAAATAAGGATCTAGTTTATATAATTCTTTATTATTTAACCCTCTTTTATCTGTCGCAAAAAGCAAATTTACATTAGAATTATGAAGAAATTCATATACTGCTAGTGCTGGGAATATGTGACCGCCAGTACCCCCTGCTACAAACAGAATATTTCTATTTTTATTATTTCTATTCATAAATTAAACCTTTTTCAGAAAATTCTTTCTTGGTTAACGCTAAAACCATCCCCATTACTATTCCCATTGAGACTAATGATGAACCTCCATATGAAATAAATGGAAAAGTTACCCCAGTTGTAGGAATTAGTTTGATTGAGACTGATATGTTTATAAACGCTTGTATAATAAATAAAGTAAGAAGTCCTACACAACTGGTTATTTTAAATTTATTTTTGTTTTTATCTAACAAAAATATACCTCTTAAATAAATACATAAAATAATTAAAACTAATAATATACAAACTATTCCTCCATATTCTTCTGCTATGACAGGCACAATAAAATCTGTGTGAGAGTCAGGAATATATTTTTTTATTTCTCCTTCACCTGGTCCTTTCCCTAAAAATCCTCCTGCTTTATAGGCTTCTAATGATTTTTCTACCTGAAAGTGTGTGCTGTTAGGGTTTAAAAAACTATCAATTCTGTATCTTACATGAGATAAGTTTGTGTAAGCTAAAACTGTAAGAATTGAAATAGATATAAAAACTAATGCACAAAATTTTAAGTTTATTCCTATCGTAAAATATTGAGCTAGAAAAACTAAAAAAATTAGTGCGAACATGCTAAAATTTGGTTGTGCAAGCATCAATACACTAATTAAAAATAACAATAAGAATGCTAAGCCTGTTCCTTCTATTTTATAATTAAATATATTAAACTTCTTACTAGTATTTAATAAATACGCAAACATAATTATTAAAAATGGTTTTAAAAATTCAGATGGTTGAATAGATAGTTTTGACAACTTTAACCACCTAGAAGCTCCATTATTTTCATTATTAATTAAAAACAATAAGATTAATAAAAATAAACTAAGGAAAAGTCCTAAATACGATATGTTAATAATACCCTTTTCTGAAAAAAAGGAAAAAAATATCATAGAAAAAATCGATAAAAGAACAAATATACAATGTTTTTTTATGAAATAAAACTCTACTAAACTTTTTGATTTTGCTACATTAGGACTAGCAGTACTTACAAATAGTATGCCTAATACCATTAAGAGTAATAATAGTGAAAGATTTAAAATATCTATAGATTTAAACCATCTATTAGTTAACTTACAAGAAGAATTGTAAAAATTCATCATGCTGCTTCCTTTTTAATTTTTTTAAAAATTCTTTTAAAATGTTCTCCTCTTTTTTCAAAATTAATATAGCTGTCATACGAGGCACATGCTGGAGAAAAGAGTATAGGATAAAATTTACCTGAAGTAATACTTAAATTAAAAGATTTTATTACAGCATCATCAAGATCAGAACAAATATTATTTTTACTGCCGTGTAGAGAATCTGATATTTTAAAAGCTGTTTCTCCGAATAGAAAAGTTTCAAAAATAATATCTCTATATTTTTTTAAAGGATTAAAATTATCTCCTTTATCGGACCCTCCTGCTATTAAAATTACTTTATCAAAAGCACCTAAAGCTGAACAAGTGGCCGCTACATTAGTAGCTTTTGAATCATTAAAAAAATCAATATTATTTATATTTCCTAATAGCTCAAGTCTATGAGGCAAACCTCTAAAATAAGATAACTTTTTTAATATATGATTAGCATCTAAGCCTAATATCCTTAGTGCGGCAAAAGATATACCTAAATTAACTTTATTATGTTTTAGATTAAGAAATTTACTATATCTTAGTGTGTACTCTTTTTTAGAAAAATAATTATCTATTAACTTATCATTAGCTATCGTAATACCTTTCTTTAAAAAAGATTTATTTGATATTAAAACTATTTTTGACTTAATCTTTCTTTTTGAAACCAATAAATTTTTATTGTTTTTATCATCAAAATTTAAAATTAAAAAATCTTCTTTATTTTGATGTCTAAAAATATTTTTTTTAGCCTCTAAATATTTTTTAAATGTTTTGTGATGATTTATATGGTCTTTTTCAATATTACTAATAATAGCAATATTTGGACTGAAATTATTTATATAGTCTAGTTGAAAAGATGATAATTCTACAACAATATTCTTTTCTTTTGTTTCTAATGCTTTTAATATAGAATTTCCGAAATTTCCTAAAGGTTTTGTTTTTAATACTTTAGATATCATCAATGAAATAGTTGACTTACCATTAGTGCCAGTGACACCTACTATTTTTTTTGAATGTCTTTTAAGCTTTTGAAACTCCCAGAAAAGATCAATATCATTTTTTATAATTAATTTTTTTTTAATAGCCTCTTTTATTAGAAAATGCTGTTTATTTACTCCAGGTGAAACAAAAATTTCGTCAAAATCTGTTATTCTTTTTTCCTTAAATTTAAAAGGTTGAACTTTTCTATTATTCGCATTTCTAAGATTAATTTTTTTATCATCCCAAAAATAAATTTTTACATTTAATTTTTTAAAAAAATTAGCAATTGCCTTACCGGTTTTACCCAAACCTATAATTAAAATTTCATTATTAATATATTTATTTTTATAATTCATCATTATCTAATCTTAAATGTTACCAAACTTATCATTGCTAATATTATTGAAATAATCCAAAATCTAATTACTATTGTTGACTCAGACCAACCTTTTTGCTCAAAATGGTGATGTAAAGGAGCCATCTTAAATACTCTTTTTCCGGTAAATTTATAAGAAAAAACCTGCACTATTACAGACACTGCTTCTAAAACAAAAAGTCCTCCAGCTATAAGAAGTACTATTTCATTTTTTGTAATAACACTTATAGAGCCTATAGACGCACCCGCAGCTAAAGAACCAGTATCACCCATGAATATTTTTGCTGGGGGTGCATTGAACCATAAAAAACCTAAGCCGGCACCAACAAATGCAGCACAAAATACTGAAATTTCACCTACACCTTTTATATAACTGACACTTAAATAATCAGCATAAATTGTATTACCAACTAAATAAGATATAATAGAAAAAGTTGATAAAACTATTATTATAGGAACGATAGCTAAACCATCTAATCCATCAGTTAAATTTACAGAATTTGACGAACCAACTATTACTACCAAAGAGAAAATAAACCAAAAATAACTTAAATCTATAAAGAAATTTTTAAAAATTGGAAAAAATAAATAAGTATTACTTTCCTCAGACAAACTAATTAGTAAAAAAGAGAAAATTAATGAGACTAAAGATTGTAATAAAATTTTAATTTTACCTGATAGTCCCTTATAAGAAAATTTGCTAAGTTTTAAATAGTCGTCTATGAAGCCAATAATTCCGAAACCTAAAGTAATAAATAATAAAAGCCATAAATATAAATTTGAGAAATCCATCCACATAATAGTAGATATAGTTAAAGCAAACAGTATTAAAGTCCCTCCCATAGTAGGTGTTCCTCTTTTTGCATCTATTTGCCACCTCGGCCCATCTTCTCTAATTGGTTGTCCTAACTTTTGCTTCTGTTTAAAATAATTTATTAAATAAGGACCAAATATAAAACTAATAACGATAGAAGTAATAAATGCCCCACCAGCTCTAAAAGTTAGATATTTAAAAATATTTAAAAAACTATAATTTTCTAGTAAAAATAGTGAAAAATAATAAATCATATAGCTTCAAACTCTCTAAACATTTTTATTACAATTTCTTTTAGATTCATTGAATTCGATCCTTTTATTAATATTAGGTCACCATTTTTTACTAACGCCTTTAAGCATAGAAATACTTCATTTAAATCATCCTCATGATATTTTTTTAGATTTTTATTAAGGCTTTTGTTCAATGCCTTCATATATTTACCTACTGTAAATATAATTCCTAAATTAATTTCTTCTATTGTTGTCTTAAATTCTTTATGGATTTTTAAGCTATCTTTCCCTAGCTCAAGCATATCACCCAAAACCAATATTTTTTTTCCTGTACATTTATTTTTATTTAAATTATTTAACGCAGCAGTTAAAGATGCAGGATTAGAGTTATAAGAATCATCTATAATTGTAAAAATATTATTTTTATATTTTAAATTTGACTTATTTCCTCTACCCTCAGGAACTTGAAATAAACTTAAACCATGTAATATTTTTTCTAAATCTATTTGAAAATATTTAGCTAGAGCTAAAGCAGACATACTATTATATATCCAATGTTCTCCATTAGATGGCATCTTCCAAGATAAATATTTACCAAAAAAATTTACTGTTACAGAATAAAGCTTATTTTCTTTTTCTAATTTTATTAGTCTTATATCTACATTATTACTTGTCCCGTATGTAATTATGTTATTAATTCCTAGTTTTTTTGCTTTACTAGTAATTATATCACTGTAATTGGTATCATAGTTAAATATTAAACAACCATCTTTTTTCAAATAATTTAATATTTCACTTTTTGCAAAAGCTATATTTTTTAAGTTTTTTAGACCTGATAAATGAGATTTTTCAACAGCTGTTATTATTGCTACATCAGGTTTTACTAATTTAGAAAGCTTATTTATTTCACCCTTTCTATTCATTCCTAATTCTAAAATACAGTATTTTGCTTGCTCAGGTATCCTAGAAAGAGTTAAGGGAACTCCAATATGATTGTTAAAGCTACTTTCATTTGCAAAAGTATAACTTACATTAGATAAACTTGTTTTTAACATTTCTTTAGTACCAGTCTTACCTACACTCCCAGTAATACCTATAAATTTTGCCAATGATCTTTTTCTTGCATAAACGGCCATATTTTCTAGTGCATCTACTACATTATTAACAAAAGCATAAGTTGTATTTTTTAAATCTTTTTTTTTGTTAGCAATTAAACATACAGAAGCACCATTCTTTACTGCCTCTCCTATATAATCATGTCCATCATGTTTATCCCCTTTTAAAGCAAAAAATAAATCACCTTTTTTAACCTTTCTACTATCAATCTGTAGCCCCTTAGCTTCCCAACTTTTATTGGACTTAGCGTTAATTACTTTTTTTAATAAATTTGAATCCCAAATACTATTCATATTAAACTAACCTTTGCAATAGCTTCTTTTACTACTTTAAAATCATCAAAAGGAATGGCTTTTCCCCTAATCTCCTGGACTTTTTCATGCCCTTTACCGGCAATTAATAATATGTCTTCTTCCTTCATTAATTTTATTGCTTTAAAAATAGCTTTTTTTCTATTACCAATATTGATTGAATTTTTGCAATTTTTAGATATTTCTGCTCTTATTGAGCCTGCATTTTCAAACCTAGGGTTATCGTCTGTGATAAAAACTTTATCGGCAAACTTTTCTGCAACATTAGCCATTACTTTTCTTTTTCCTTTATCTCTATTACCACCGCAACCAAAAACTAGTAATAAACTTCCTTTAGATATTTGTTTTTTTAATCCCATTAAAGCATTTTTTAATGCCTCCGGTGTATGAGCAAAATCAACAAATATTTTGTTTTTATTATTAGGAATTAAAACCTTTTGCATTCGTCCAGTAGGTTCTTTTATTTTTATTAGACTTTTAAAAATTTTTCTTAAAGACAACCCATTGATGTTTGCTAATATTATTGCACAGACTAGGTTTTCTACCTCAAAATTAGAAAAGAAATTACATTCAAAATTATAAGTTTTTTTATTTTTCTTTAATTTGATCGAGTTTTTTTCATTAAAATTTTTTATTTTTATTATTTGCCAATCTGCTTTGTTACTAAAGCCATAAGTTATAATCTTGATATTTCTTTTAACACAAATTTCTTTAATTTTTATTCCGTATTTTGTATCTACATTTATTACTGCTTTTCCTTTTTTGTCTAAAATATATTTAAATAAACGACCTTTACATAAAAAATAACTTTGCATGCTTTTATGATAATCAAGGTGATCTCTACTTAAGTTTGTAAATACTGCATATTTTATTTTTACTTTATCTAATCTATGTTGAGCCAAAGCATGGCTAGAAGACTCCATAGCCAAATAATTTATTTTTTTATTTTTTAATAGACTTAATTCTTTATGCAAATTTATAGGATCTAAGGTTGTAAGCTTAGTCTTCTTTTTATAAGTATTATATTCTATGCCCAGTGTGCCAATACTTGCACCTTTAATTTCGTTTAAATACCAAATTTTTCTCAAAAAACTTACAATAGATGTTTTACCATTTGTTCCTGTAACTGCCGTTATAAAGTTAGGTTGATTTGGGTAAAATTTTTTTGCTATCTTTGATACTGCTAATCTTACATTTTTTGTCACTAAAATATTATCTATTTTAACTTTTATATCTTTTATATCTTTTTTATTACATAAGATTGCTGAGGCTCCTGAATTATAAGCATGATTAATAAACTTTTTTCCTTTAGTTTGAATGCCATCAATTACAGCAAAAATCATTCCTTTTTTTATCTGCCTAGAATCACTTGATATGCCTGAAATAGGATGCTTCTTATTTATATTCCTATATACATGGATATCATTATCTATTAGTTCAGAAAGATACAAGATTAATTTTTTCCTTATTTTTTATAATTATTTTTGGTTCTATATTGATATTTTTAGAAATACCCAATAATGGTAAGACTTTTTTTAAAATATTAGCTGTTACAGGTGCTGCAGTTAATCCACCTGTTGCACTTTGATTAACTTTAAGGCCTAAAGTTGGCTCATCAAAAAGTACTAAAGAAATATATTTAGGTTCATTTATTGGGAATACAGATAAAAACGACGATACTAGTTTAGTCTTATCATAAAGACCCTTATCATTAACTTTTTCTCCTGTAGCTGTTTTTCCCCCTATATAATAGCCTTTTATTTTTGCTCTTTGAGCTGTTCCCTCTATTGTATTTTCGTACATAAGGCTTTTCAAAATATTATTTGTTTTTTTTGAAATTATTTTTGTTTTGTTTATTTCATTTACATTTTTTACTTTTTTAATAGTTGGCACAAATGTTTTATTATTTATAAATAATATTGAAGCCGCCTCTACCATTTGTATTGGAGAAATTGATAAACCATGCCCAAAAGAGAGTGTTGCTGTTTCAGCTTCTCCCCATTTTTTTGGTATAATTGGCTTTGTTTTTTCTAATAAATTTATTTTAGATAAGCTTAATAAACCTAGTTCTTTATAAAACTTCTTTAATTCAATATTACCTAATTTCAAGGCTATTAAACTAGATCCTATATTTGAAGATTTTAAAAATATTTCCTTTGTAGACAAAATCCTATTTTGAGGATGATAATCCTTAATTAAATGATTTGATATTTTAATTGGCTTACTTGCATCAAATTTAGTTTCTAAATTAATTTCAGATTTCTCAATAGCAGCTGCAATAGAAAAAATTTTAAAGGTGGATCCCATTTCATAAAGATTCAAAGTTGCTGTATTTCTATAACTATCGCTATTTGAATCTATACTTAGATTAGGATTAAAATCTGGAATACTTACTAAAGATAATATTTCACCACTATTAATATCTATTATAATGCTCGTAGCACTTTTTGCTTTATATTTTTCTATAGCTTTTTTTAATTCATTCCTTACTGCGTATTGTATTCTTATATCAATTGCAAGATTTACATTCTCTCCATTCTTTAGCAGTTTATTAAAACTTCTTTCTGCTCCAAATACTCCATTCATCTCTAAATTTACATGTCCAACATAATGGGATGTAAGTTCTTTATGTGGATAGAATCTTTTTTTTACTGGAATAAATTCTATTCCTGGAATGCCAATATTATTTATTTTCTTAGCTAAAGGAGCAGTGATATTTCTTGATATAATAACTTCATATTTTTTTTTATTATTTAATTTTTTAAGTACGTTTTGCTCAGCTGGAAAGTTAATTTCTTTTGAAAGTTTTAAAAATGTTTTTTCAGGATATTTTATTTGTCTAGGATAAGCCTTTAAATTATATAAATAAATATTTGAAGCTAAAATTCTATTATTTCTATCTAACAATAGCCCTCTATCATTACTTTGGATAATTAAATTATTATTAGAACTGCTAGCTTTTATATCTTTAGACGGCAATGAGATCTCTATAATTCTCATAATTATTACTACGCTTGCTATTGATATTAAAAAAGATATTGTTAAAAGTTTATTTGAATGAATTCTTTTTATTTTACTATAATTCATATTTTTTTTCATACCAATTAAACACTCATTCTATTTTTTTTTATTTAAAAGCACTTGCATAAACTCTGACATCTCCATTAATTCTGCAGGACTATGATCAAAATGCTCTTTAGATAAAATACTAATATTGTTTGGAGAATTAATATATTCCCATTCTGTTTTTAAAAAACTTAACTCATCTTCTAAACTTTTATTTGCTATACTTATTTTTTTTAGCTTATTATCAATTTTTTCCAACTCGTAGTTTAAAAAAGTAATCGCACCAAATAAAAGCGAAAATGTTATTATTAAAAGAAATATTCTTCTCATTTTTTAACCAGCTATCCTTTCTACGGCTCTTAATTTAGCTGACCTAGACCTTATATTTATTTTTATTTCCTCTTGTTTAGGTACTATTGGTTTTTTATTAATTTTTTTAAATTTATATATTTTTTTTTTAATTTCATTTGGTAAATGTCTATTAGCATTACTTAACTCACCTGATATTTTATTAAAAAAAAATTTCACTATTCTATCTTCTAAAGAATGGAAGGTTACAATAACTATTCTTGCCCCTGGTGCAAGTAAATTTTTAGAATCTTTAAGAAAATCATTTAAAGATTTCAGTTCATTATTTACAAGAATTCTTAAAGCTTGAAAAGTTTTAGTCGCAGGATGAATTTTTGTTTTTTTATTGAACTTTTTTGCTTTTTTTACTATGTCTGCTAGTTTGAAAGTGCTATCAATTTTGTAGAGACTTCTTTCTTTTACAATTAATCTTGCTATAGCCCTACTTGATTTTTCTTCGCCGTATGTCCAAATAGTATTAGATAACTCTTTTTCAGATAATGAATAAATTATATCTTGAGCAGTTATGCCAAAATCACTCATTCTCATATCCAAAGGACCATCTTTCATAAAAGAAAAACCTCTGTTAGGGTTATCAATTTGCATTGATGAAACCCCTAAATCTAATACTATGCCTCCATTGATAGTATTAATCTTTTTATCTTTTAAAATTTTTTTTATATTTTTAAAGTTTTCTTTAATAAATGAAAACCTTTTTCCATATTTATCTTTTAGGTCTTTAGCAAATGAGGTAACACTTGGATCAATATCTAAAGATATTAAATTAGAATTTGCTTTTTTTAGTATTTCTTTTGAGTATCCTCCTCTTCCAAAAGTTGCATCTATATAATAAAGATCATCACGTACATTCAAAAAATTAATAGCTTCTTTAAGCATAACTGACTTATGTTTATTATTAAACTCTGTATTAAAATTCATTTTTTTTTCTTTTACTCATATATTCTTTAGCTTTTCTTTCATATTCTTTAAATGCAACTGGCTCCCATATTCTAAACTTTCTACCCATCCCTACAAATAAAGCTTCTGATTTAATAAAATTATCGACTCTTAAAAACTCTGGTATTAAAACTCTACCTTCCTGATCAAAGGGTAACATTGATGAACCAAATATTAATGTTGCCTCATACTCATTTGATTCTAATAAGGGGTCTTTTGTATCTAACCACTGTTGATATTGTTCTAAATATTTTTGTGAATATCCATCGATTGCTTTATATCCATCTGCAGATTGAACAACTATTCCTGAGAACTCTTTACCTAATAGTTTAGGACGCCAAAAAGCTGGAACACTTACTCTTCCTTTTTTATCAATCTTATTCAAAAACTTTCCTACAAACTCTATCAAAAATACCTCCTAGTATGGTATATAATAGTGCTAACATGGGATTTTATGGTCGTCAATGACACAAATTAAAAATTTATGTTTGTTCTTTTTTTATTTTAGTTTTGTACTTGTTTTGTTCTTAATTAAATGAAGATAGTCTATAAGCCGGTTTCTGTATTATGCAGTTATCTATCTAGAATCAATATTACTAATGATTTCAAGCAACCTACCCAGACTTCTAATTGGAGTCTTTAAGTCTCTATTTGGTCTTGCTCCCGGTGGGGTTTACCTAGCCATTTATGTTACCATAAATGCGGTGTGCTCTTACCACACCTTTTCACCCTTACCTAAATAGGCGGTTTATTTCTGTGGCACTTTCCCTAAAGTCACCTTCGCCGGGGGTTACCCGGCACCGTTTCTCCTGGAGACCGGACTTTCCTCTTTATAAAAATAAAGCAACTGCTCGACTATCTTCCTTGTAAGGATTTATTTTAAATTTAAAATTGTCAAGTATTTTTAAATACTTCTATAATTCTATTGTATACCTTGTTGTCAATAATACCATTCACTTTTTCAGGTATGAACCTTCTTTGGAAAGCTTCTATAACTAATTTTAGTTTTAGATCATAAGTTTGAGTATTAGAACAATAATAGCCAATTTTATTAAGTAATTTTTTTATTTTGTAAATTTCCTTATTTTTTTGTCCTATCTGAAATAAAAAATTATTACCATTAACCTTAGAAACTTTAGGAAAAAAAGCTAATTTTTTTTTTGCTAAACTAGACCAATCAAACAATTCTCCAGGATCCATTTTTCTATTTGGAGCTATATCTGAATGAGCAAGAACATTCCTCTTTCTAATTTTATATCTCTCAAAAATTTCTTTTAGAAGCTTTTCTAAAATTATTATTTGAACTTTAGAGAAATTAGTATAATTTTTACCATGACCAATATTTTCTAACTCTATACCTATTGAGTTTTCATTAAGATTTCTTTGCCCTTTCCAATAAGATATACCCGCATGCCACGCAACATTCTTTTCGTCAACTATTTTATATAAAACTCCTTTTTTAGAAATTAACCAATGACAACTTACTTTAGATTTTTGATCAAGAAATAAGTTTATAGTGTCATTAATATTTTCCATGCCTGTGTAATGTAAAATTATATATTTAATTTTTTTTTTTCTCTTTGAATAATTGGGAGATAGTTTTTCTTTAACTACCATCAGATTCTTTTTTTTTATTTTTAATAAAGTTATATGCTTCATTTATCTTCATTAGTTTTTTGTTAGCTAAATCTATAAAATCCTCTGGAAGCCCTAATCCCTGTAATCTATCTGGGTGATATTCTTTTATAAGTTGTTTATATTTTTTATTTATTTCAATCATACTTAGATTTTCTGCTACCCCTAAAATTTTATAGTATTTACTCAAAGATTTGTTATGCAGATAATCATTATCTTGATGTATATTCTTAATGCTTTCAAATTCACTAGAGTTTAAATTAAATATTTTTGAAATATCAGAAAGCATCTCATTTTCATTTTTATGCAAGTGTCCGTCAGCGTATGCCACAGTGAACAAGGCATTTAAAAGTTCTACTAATATACTCTTATCATTTTTAAATACTAAATAAAATTGTTCTGCTACTTGTTTATAGTCTTCTGTATTTTGCTTTGAGGCATTAAAGATTTCAGATATTGTTTTTTCATCTTCTCTAGAGAATTCAAAAGCTTTCTTGAAAGCTAGAATTTCTTCCTTTGAAATATGTCCATCTACTTTAGATAACTTTGCAGCTAAAGCGATGACACTTGATGCAAAGATTTTTTCCTTTTCAATTTTACTAAACTTTTTATTATTTGACGTACTATAATTACTTACTTTATCTACTCCATGTCCAGCAGCTATGCCTAGTATTGCTCCAATTGGGCCACCTAATGCAAGACCTGTTGCCCCTCCTATTAATTTTCCCCAAATGCTCATTTTTTATTATTTTTTTTTTCTATTATGGTTACTATATAATTTAACTTAAAAAAATTATTATGAAAATAAAAAAAAAATGGAATTTTATGATAGATCAAGGAGGAACATTTACAGATATTATTGCTGTATGTCCTTCAAATAAGGTTATTACAAAAAAAGTATTAAGTTTTAAAAATGATAAGAAATATAATTCTCTTATTCACGGTATTAACTTAATTAAAAATAATTCTAAAAAATATTCTGGATACCCTATTGGTACTGTAAAAATAGGAACTACTATCGGAACAAATGCATTATTAGAAAGAAAAGGGTTTAATGTTTTATTATTAGTTACTAAAGGTTTTAAAGATAACTTTATTATAGGAACGCAACAAAGAAATCATATTTTTAAAAGACACCATATAAGAAAAAAAGATATTTATAATGCGGTCCTAGAAGTAGACGAAAGAATTTCAAAAAGTGGCAAAGTATTAAGGATATTAGATAAGAACAAAACAAATCGATTACTAAAAAATTTTTTTAATAAAGGAATTAATTCTATTGCTATAAACTTAATCAATGGCTTTAAACACACTAAACATGAGAGAGAAATCCTTTATTTAGCAAAAAAAATAGGCTTCAAATATATATCATGTAGCCACCAAGTTTCTCCAACAATAAACTTTACATCAAGAGGCTATACTACCTTGGTAGATGCATATTTAAACCCTATTATAAATAAATACATTAATAGCCTAGAAAGTAATTTGAAAGCAGATAATATCTACTACATGCAATCCAATGGTTTACTTGAAAGCAAAACAAACTTTAACGGAAGAAACTCTATTTTCTCTGGTCCGGCTGGAGGTTTAACTGCTGGAATAGACTTATCAAAAAAAAATAAAGAAAAAAAAATTATAGGCTTTGATATGGGAGGAACATCAGCAGATATTTGGCATTATAATGGAGAACTAGAAAAAAGAATTGAGGTAAAAATTTCAGACATTTTGATCAAAACTCCAAGTTTAAAAATAGATAGCATAGCAGCAGGAGGAAGTTCAATAACAAAATACGAAAATGGCAGATTTGTTGTCGGACCAGAGAGTGCTGGATCATTCCCAGGTCCAGCCTGCTACAGGAATGAAGGGCCCCTTACATTAACTGATTGCAATCTTGTACTTGGCAGAATATCAAAAGAAGAATTTCCTAAATTATTTGGAAAAAGTAAAAATTTAGAAATTAGCACGAATGCTTCAATTAAAAAGTTAAGAGTAATACTTAAAAAAGTAAAAAAAGATTTTACTGATTACAGTAACATATATCAAGTTGCGGAAGCCTTTATCAATGTATCTCTTGAAAATATGTCTAATGCAATAAAAAAAATAACTATTCAAAAAGGCCATGATATAAGAGATTATTCTTTATTATCGTTTGGATCAGCATCTGGACAATATTGTTGCAAACTAGCTAACAAAATAAGTCTTAAAAAAATAATATTCAGCCCATACTCTAGTGTTCTTTCAGCTTATGGCATTGGAGTAGCTAGCAATGGAACATCTTATCAATGTTCTATTGAAAAACTATTAAATGAAAAAAATATTTTTTTTTCTATTAAAAAAATAAAAAAAATTTTTTCAAGAAAAAAATTTAAAAAGACTACTTTTACATTTAGAATTAAATATCATAACTGTAATACATTGATTTCTATTCCACTTGAAAAAAATAAAATTAAAAATATTAAAAAAAATTTTTATAATAAACATAAGAAACTATTTGGCTTTAATTACCCTACTAAAAAAGTATATATAGACTCTATAGAAGCAGATGTATTTTATGACTTAAAAAAAATTAGAGCATCTAATAAAGAAATATTTTTAAAAAATACTTATAAAACTAAAAAATCTAATATTTATTACAAGGGTAAATGGATTAATGTTAAAAAAATTAATAAAAATTACTTTACTGAAGATAATAATTTTCTAATCGGACCTGCTATTTTTTGTGACTATAATACTACTTTTTTTATTGAAAAAAGTTGGATAATAAAAAAACTAAGTACAGGTGATTTTTTAATACATAAACAAGAAAAAACTACTAATAAAAAATATTTTTCTAAAAGCAATAAATCAAATCCTGAAATGTTAGAAGTGTTTAATAGTCTATTTTATTCTGTTGCAGAACAAATGGGTATCGTATTAAAAAATACAGCACAATCCATAAATGTAAAAGAAAGAATGGATTTCAGTTGTGCACTATTTAGTAGTAAAGGAGACCTTATTGCTAATGCTCCTCATATACCTATACATTTAGGCGCCATGAGTGACACTGTAAAATATTTAATCAGTAAGCACAGCAAATCATTCAAAAAAGGTATTAGTCTATTACATAATAATCCTTATTCTGGAGGAACTCATTTGCCTGATTTAACAGTTATTACTCCGCTTTTAAATAAGCACAAAAATGCTGTGTCCTATTTTTTAGCTAATAGAGCACATCATTCCGATATAGGAGGAATTACTCCTGGCTCTATGCCTGCTTTCTCAAAAAAAATATTAGATGAAGGTATTATATTTGATGGTCTTCCCATTTTAGAAAAAGAAAGAATAAATGAAGATTTAATACTAAATGAACTTAAAAAAGGCCCTTTCCCATCAAGGGATCCTTACCAAAACTTATATGATATAAGAGCTCAAATAGCCTCTAATCAAAAAGGAATAATAGAATTAAGAAGAATAATAAATAAATATGGAGAAAATACTGTTAAAAGATATGTCAATTACATCCAAAATAATTGTAGGAAAATTATATCTACGGTTATAAAAAAAATTCCTCCATCTAAATTTCGTACTCAAATGGATAATGGTGCAACAATTAATATTAAAATTAATTTTAATTCAAAAGACAAAAAACTTTATATAAACTTTTTTAATTCATCAGAACAATTAAAAAATAATTTTAATGCTCCAAAATCAGTGACTAAATCAGTTATAATTTATTTTCTAAGGACTTTAATAAAAGAAGATATTCCTTTAAATGAAGGATTCTTAAAGGATGTTAAACTTATAATTCCAGAAGACTCATTTTTGAATCCTGTTTATCCGTCTCCAGTTGTTGCTGGAAATGTTGAAACTTCTCAAACATTAATTGATACTTTAAATGCTGCCTTAAAAGTTCAAGCAGCTTGTTATGGAACTATGAGTAATATTACCTTTGGAAATAAAAGTTTTGGTTATTATGAAACAATTTGTGGGGGAGAAGGAGCATCTTATGGAAATAATGGTACAGATGCTGTACATTGTCATATGACTAATACAAGTATTACAGACCCTGAAATTTTAGAGTGGTATTATCCTGTAAGACTTAATGAATTTTCAATAAGAAAAAAAAGTGGTGGATTAGGAAAGTGGACTGGAGGAAATGGAGTAATAAGACAAATAGAATTTCTAAAAAACTTAGATTTAACAATATTATCTAACAGAAGATTAGTAAAACCTTTTGGAATAAATACTAGTAATAAAGCTAAAAGTGGAAAAAATTATATTGTTAAGGCCAATAAAAAGCTTATAAAACTGGATCATGTTTCTCAAATAAAAGTTAATAAAGGAGATAAATTATTCATAAAAACACCAGGTGGAGGCGGGTTTGGATAGTTTTTGACTATTTAACAGTTTATTTAGTTGTAATATAATAGTTTTATTATAAACTTCTTTTAGTAGGTGTAATAATGAAGTTGATAATAAATGCTTTCATACTAATTTCATTTTTTTTACTAGTTAATTGCTCTGCGCATAATCATTCAGTAAATGAAAGTGTTGCAGAAAAAAATGAAAAACAAGATCCATGGGAAGGTTTTAACCGAGGAACATTTGCATTTAATAAGTTTTTCGATAAATACTTACTCGCACCATTAGCTAAAGGTTATAGAGTAATCTTACCCAATGAAGTAAGAACTGGAGTTAGAAACTTCTTTAGTAATTTAAAAGAGCCTTGGACTTCTATAAATTCAGCATTACAGGGTGATTTAAATAATACCGGAAACTCTATAGCTAGGTTTTGTTTAAATACTACTATTGGTATTTTAGGGTTATTTGATGTAGCTACGCAGTTGGGTTTTGAGAAGCAGAAAGAAGACTTTGGACAAACACTAGCCGTCTATGGAGTCGGATCTGGACCATATCTAGTGTTACCTTTACTTGGTCCAAGTACTGTAAGAGATGCTGTAGGGCAAGTTGCAGGTTTTGTTGCAGATCCAGTCACTGTAGCTTTAAATAGAGAAGGGAAAGAAAATTGGATCTGGATTGGAACAGCCGTAAAAGGTATAGATTTTAGAGAACAAAATTTAGAGAAAATTGATAATCTTGAAGCAACCTCTGTAGACTTTTATGCTACAGTAAGAAGTCTATATCTTGAAAGAAGAAATAGAATGATTACAAATCAAGCTGCAGATGACCAGGATCCGTTTCAAGACTTTGATGTAGAATAATGGAGATTTAAATGAAAAAAATAGTCATCTTTTTTAGTTTTTTTATGTTTTTATTTAGTAATTTATTATTTTCTATTTCTGAAGATGATGCTAATGAATTTGTTGTTGATATAGGCAATCAAGCTATAAAAATCTTAAAAATACCCGTAGATGATAAAGAAAAAAGAAAAAAGGAACTACAAAATCTTCTACAACAAAAATTTGATATGCCATTTATAGCAAAGGTTATTCTAGGAAAAAAAATATATAAAGAGACACCAAAAGAAAAGTTTGACAAGTTTACAAAAATTTTTGAATTACATATAGTTAAAGTTTATTCTTCTCAATTAGGAACATATAAAGGTCAAAAATTTACAGTAAACAACACTGAGATAAAGAAAAAAGATGCTTTTGTATACTCTACCATTGAATCACCTGACTATCCTACTACTAATATAGTTTGGAGAGTTAGAAATAGAGAAAGCGATTTAAAGGTAATAGATATGCAAGTTGAAGGAGTGAGTTTATTAAGAACAAAAAGGAATGATTTTGAAATGGTTCTAAATAGTCAGGGTATCGATGGGCTAATTGCAACATTGAATACTATGAATCAATTACCTGATTTGAAAATTCCTGGAGAATAGCAATTAGCTTGACCTAAGATGATAGTTGCTACAATTAAAGAAACAAATAAAAATGAAGAAAGAGTATCGATAACTCCGGAATCTTGTAAAAATTTTATTCAAAATGGTTTTGAAGTATATGTTGAGAAAGGAGCTGGTAAACTAGCAAACTTTCAAGATTCTGAATATATAAAGAATGGAGCCCTAGTTCTAGAAAAAGAAGAAATTTTATCCAAAGCAGAAATATTAACTTGTGTAAGTTCTGTATTAGATAATTTAGAATTGAGTTCTTTAAAAAAAGGATCAATAATAATAGGTCTTTTTAATCCCTATGAAAACTATAAAAAAATACAAAATTTAGTAGGGAGAGATCTAAATTTAATCGCGCTTGATTTTTTACCGCGTATAAGCAGAGCCCAGTCTATGGACATACTTTCTTCTCAAGCCAATTTAGCTGGCTATAAAGCAGTAATTGAAGCCTGTAGTATTTTTAAAAAAGCTTTTCCAATGATGATGACCGCTGCAGGCACAATAATTCCAGCAAAATGCTTAATATTAGGTGCTGGGGTTGCTGGATTGCAAGCAATTGCTACTGCTAAAAGATTAGGCTGTGTTGTTTCAGCCTTTGATGTTAGACCAGAAGTTGAGGAACAAGTAAATAGTTTAGGTGCTAAATTTATTAAAGTAGAAGAAGGTAGTGATAAAAAAACTGAAAGCGTATACGCAAAAGAGATGAGCGAAGAATATAAAAAAAAACAATTAAATAAGATACATGAAATCGCACAAAATATGGATATTATTATTTCTACAGCATTAATACCAGGAAAAAAAGCACCTTTATTGATAGAAAATAGAACAATAGAAAAAATGAAAAGTGGAAGTATTTTAGTAGATTTAGCTACTAGCGCAGGAGGTAACATTCAGGGCTCTGAATTAGGTAAAAAAATTAATATATTTGATAAAATAGTTTATTCGCCTATTAATTTGCCTAGTCTTATTGCAAATGATGCAAGCTTACTTTTTGCAAAAAATATATTTAATTTTATAAAAAACTTTATATCTACAAATAAAAAATTCGATATAGAATCAACAGATGAACTACTTTTAAAAACTTTACTTATAAGAAATGGCAAAAAAACTGAATATTTTTATGAGGGCTAAAATATGGAAAATGTAGATCCTTTTATTATAAACTTTATAGTGTTCACACTAGCTATATTTGTTGGTTATTTTGTAGTTTGGGCAGTTACACCAGCTCTTCATACCCCACTAATGAGTGTAACAAATGCTATATCGGGTATTATTATTATAGGAAGTTTAACACTGGTTTTATTAGATAATAAAAATTTTAATGAAGATGTCATGGACATATCAAAAATTATGGGCTATCTTGCCACAATTTTAGCTAGCATAAATGTATTTGGTGGTTTCGTTGTAACTCAGAGAATGTTAGCAATGTATAAAAAGAAAAAAAATAAGTAATGAGTGAAAATTTATCTTCAATTCTTTATTTAATATCTTCGGTATTTTTTATTATGGCCTTAAAAGGACTTTCCTCACCAGAAACCTCAAGAAGAGGAAACCTATTTGGTATATTAGGAATGACGATAGCAGTAATTACCTTGGCCTTACAGCCAAATACAGCTAATTTTCTGCCAGTAGTTGTGTGTATATTAATTGGTGGTTCTTTAGGAACAACTTTAGGACTTAAAATTCAAATGACAGCTATGCCTCAATTAGTTGCTGCTTTCCATAGTCTTGTAGGCTTAGCTGCTGTATTTGTTGCAGCTGGGGCATTTTTTGCTCCGCAAAAATTCGGTATTTCAATTGGAGAAGAAATTAAAGTAGTTAGTGCAATTGAGATGTCAGTGGGGCTAGTTATAGGAGCTATTACATTTTCAGGTTCTGTAATTGCATTTTTAAAACTACAATCTTTAATGTCAGGAAATCCAATTGTTTTCAAACTTCAGCATACTATAAATGCAATCCTTACAATTATGCTTCTAATTGGAATTTATTTATTTGTTCAAGTGCAAAGTATAGAGCTCTTTTTGTTTTTAACCCTATTGGCTCTTATTATAGGCATACTGATTATAATTCCAATAGGCGGTGCAGATATGCCAGTAGTTGTTTCAATGCTGAATTCTTATTCTGGGTGGGCGGCTGCAGGCATAGGCTTTACGTTAGAAAATATTTCTTTAATTATAGTCGGCGCCCTAGTAGGAAGTTCCGGAGCAATTTTATCATACATTATGTGTAAGGCAATGAACAGATCATTTATAAATGTTATATTAGGGGGCTTCGGTGAAGAAAGTTCTAGTAATTTAAATACCCATAGTGATAAAACAGCTAAATCTGGTGGAGCTATAGATGGTTCATTTATTATGAAAAACTCACAACACGTAATAATAGTGCCAGGCTACGGAATGGCAGTATCACAAGCACAGCATGTGGTAAAAGAAATGTCAGATTTACTTAAGAAAAATGGGATTAAAGTATCATTCGCAATTCATCCAGTTGCGGGAAGAATGCCAGGCCATATGAATGTCTTACTTGCAGAAGCAAATGTATCATATGATGAAGTTTTTGAATTAGAAGAAATTAATTCTGACTTTAGTTCATGCGATGTTGCATTTGTAATAGGAGCTAACGATATTACAAATCCAGCTGCTAAAACTGACCCAACAAGCCCTATTGCTGGTATGCCAATACTAGACGTAGAAGCCGCAAAAACAGTATTATTTGTTAAAAGAAGTCTTTCGCCAGGTTATGCTGGTATAGACAATAAAGTATTTTATAATGACAACACTCTTATGCTATTTGGAGATGCCAAAAAAATTGTAGAAGAAATAGTTAAAGAGTTAAATTAAATTCACCAGCTATTTCTTAATTCTCTAAGTGCTAAAAATACTTCTTGAGGGCTATCATTTTTAGAAAGTAAATTTTTAGACCTCAATGACTCAACAATATTTTTCTCTTTTAGCCTAAAAAAAGTGTTGATTTTAAACTCAGTTTCAAAGGAGGAAACATAATTGATACTATAGTTTTGTTTTTTTGACATTTGCAATAATTCAAAAGCATCTTTATTATTTGGTTCTAATGACAATGTAAACTCAAGATTATTTATTAAATAGTCATGCCCAGGATAAATTTTTGTTTTTTTATCTAATTTTATTAATTGATTATAAAAAGTATTATATAAACTTAACGGATTTCCTCCATTATGACAGTTACCAACGCCTGCATTAAATAAAGTATCTCCACAAAATAAAGCATCATGATCTCCTCTAACTAATAAACATATATGTGACATAGTATGCCCAGGAGTGTCTAGGACCTCAATTTTTATTGATCTACCTATGTTGATTACATCACCTGCCCTTAATCCCACATCTACTCCTGCAATCATCTTTTTAGCATTCTTATGAGCATATAACTTGGCACCTGTGTACTTAATAATTTTATCATTTCCACCAGTATGATCAAGATGTTCATGAGTATTAATAACTGCTGTAATGTTAAGATCATTTTCTTTAGCCTTCGTTAGACATAGTTTATATGCAAGAGGATCTATAGCAACTGCTTCCCTTGTTATAGGACAACCTATTAAATAATTAAAATTTCTATAATTGTTATATGTATAAATTTGTTTTATTATCATATTATATTATTTCGGAGAAAGACTTATTAATACAGAATATAAAATTGTTGTTCAAGGCACAAGAAAAATAATTCCTCATTTAAGAGAGCATTTAAATATTCCTAATAAAATATTTTACTATGCCATTCAGAATGAAGAATACTTTAATAAAATAAAGAAGGCAGATATACTAGTTACCATGAGTTGGGGAAAATCTATGTGGGGAGGATCAAAAAAAATTGATATTCCTAAAACTCAAAACCTTAAACTTATACACTTACCTGGCGCTGGACTTGATGCAATTGAATTTGATTACATACCTAAAAAATGTAAAGTATGCAATGTGTATGAACACGAAATCCCAATGGCAGAGTATTGTATTGGTACTATTTTGAATTGGGAAATGAAGCTTATTGAAAAGGCTAATAAATTTAAAAAACTTGATTGGAGTGATTGCATGATATTTGATGGGAAAAATCATGGAGAACTATTTAATAAAACAGTAGGTATTCTTGGTTATGGTAAAATAGGTTTAGAAATTGCTAAAAGATTAAGAATGTTTGGCGTAAACATTATTGGATATACTCGTGTCGCAAGAAAAAAAGATAAATTGCTACATAGTAGCTATCCTAGCATTCAACTTAAAAAAACTGTAAATAAATTAGACTATTTAATAATAGCATGTCCTTTAACAAAAGATACTAAAGGTATTATAAATAAAAAAATTCTTAAATTTATGAGAAAAAACTCTGTCATAATTAATGTTGCTAGAGGAGGAATTATAAATGAAAAAGATTTATACCTAGCATTAAAAAATAAGGAGATAGCAGGTGCCATAATAGATACGTGGTTCAATTATCCAATAAATAAAAAACAAAATGGCTTTAATCCATCTTCATTTAATTATTATAAAATGCCTAATGTTCTTATGACCCCTCATATATCTGCATGGTCTGAAGGTATGATTAGAAGAAGATCTTTAATAATTAGTGAAAATATTAACAGATTATATAATGGCAAGAAATTACTGAATGAAATAAAATATTAGTATCCTCTAACAGTTTTCCTTTGAAGTTTTCTCCATCTTCTTACTGATTCAGCCTTTTCTCTGGCTTTTTTCTCAGATGGTTTCTCATAGGCTCTTCTTTTTTTCATTTCTCTATACATGCCTTCCCTTTGCATCTTCTTCTTAAGTGTTCTTAAAGCATGATCTACATTATTATCTCTAACTATTACTTCCAAATTATTCTCCTTTGTAAAGTTTTATTTAATAACATAAGCTATTGATAATGTGAAGAGAATTATTAATATTAAAAATATGAATAAATTAAAAAAACAAAATGAAATATTTAAAAAAATAATCCCAACTCTTGAAAATGGTGATTTTACCGACTTTAATCTAGACACAGTTTTAAAAGAATACTCTATTAAAGAAGCCGATTTTTATTATCTTTTTCCATATAAAACCAAAAGCTTATGTAAATATTTTCTGTTTAATATAGCTAGTAAATCTATTAAAAGTAATGTAGAAAAAACTAAACATGAAAAAAGCATAAGTAAAAATATCTTTTCTACTCTTGAACAATTTATTATAGCCCTAGATAAAGAAAAAAAAATATCATTTTTTTTTATTGATTATTTAATTAGAAATCCTTTACTTTTTAAAAAATTTTCTTATTGCTTATCAAATAATATTTGGCAATCAATAAATGATAAATCTGTAGACTTTAATTTTTATACAAAGAGACTAATACTTTCACAAATACTTATTAATAGTATTATACACTATAAAGGAAGTAAAAGTTTAAACGACACTTCAAACTTTATAAAAATACAGATTCAGGCTTTAGGAAAGTTTGGATATTATAAATCCAAAATTAAAGGCTATCTCAGTAGCTTAACAAAAAGTAACTTTTTATCTAAATTCGATTTCATGCATTAAACTTAGATAAAATATTAATGTGCCCTAGCTTTCTAAAGGGACTAATCTTTTCTTTACCATAAATATGAACTTTGTGATTTTTATTTTCTAATGATTTAGAAAAAATATGATAATTAAGTCCTAAAAGGTTTATCATCTTACATTTATGGTAATAAATAATTTTTACTTTTGGTATGTCATATATCATTCTTATTAGCATCTCAAATTGAGATATGTTACAACTATCAATAGTCCAATGTGCAGAGTTATGTGGTCTCGGGGCAATTTCATTAACTATAATTTCTTCTCGGTCGCACACAAACATTTCCACCGCTATTATACCTACTATATTTAATTTATTTGCTATATTTATAGCTATTTTTTTTGCATTGTTTTTACATTTTTGTGAAATAATAGCAGGAAAGATAGTTTCTCTAAGTATACCATTTTTATGAATATTTTCTGATGGCTCATAACAATTAGTTTCACCGCTTTTAGACCTGAATGCTATAACTGATATTTCTTTTTTAAAGTCTATTATTTCTTCAATTATATAAATATCTTTTTTTAAACTCATTATCTATTTCAAGGAATTTATTATTTTTAATTATGTATTGACCCTTGCCATCATATCCTAATTTCCTAGTTTTTAATATTCCATTACCATTGAATATTTTAATTTTAGCTTTAAGCGATTTAAAGCTGTCAACTCTATAATAACGAGCAACTCTAATATTTATTTTGGATAAGAAGTTTTTTTCTAAAAGTCTATCTTGAGAAAATTTAAGAGCATTGATTCCAGGAAAAACTTTACAATATTTTTTTAATACTTCTATAGACTTTAAAGGAATATTTTCAAATTCATATGTTATAACATCACAAGCCTTTGCAAATTCTTTTAGCTTTTTAGTATTGGTATATTCTTCTGTAAAAATAATATTAGCATTTTGTAATGCTGGAGCATTAGAATCAGGTTCATAAATACATGTTTTAATGCCTAATCTAGAAGCTTCAAGAGCAATCATCTTTCCTAATTGGCCTCCTCCTAAAATTCCTAAAACTTTATTAGCAAAACTTTTTTTATATTTTTTATTTTTATTCATTAGGCTTTAACTTTACACTTTTACTGAGTTCCTGCCTCCAATTTATTAATTGTCTATTTAGTTTGATATCATTATTTGCTAGCATAGATACGGCGAATAATGCCGCATTTTTTGCTCCAGCTTCACCAACTGAAAATGTTGCAGTTGGAACACCTGCCGGCATCTGGACTATTGAAAGCAAACTGTCAAGGCCATTTAAAAATTTACTTTCTATAGGAACCGCTAGAACTGGAATAGTAGTTAATGAGGAGATCATACCTGGTAAGTGAGCTGAACCACCTGCTCCTGCAATAATTACTTTTATATTATTTTTTTTTGCATTTTTAGCATATTTAAATAATCTGTCGGGTGTTCTATGCGCTGAAACAATCTTGATTTCAAATTCTATGTGAAAATTTTTTAAAATATTACTGGCTAACTTCATTGTTTTCCAATCTGATTCACTCCCCATGATAATACTCACTTTATTCTTTTTCATTTTTAGCTCCGTGTAGTATAAATTAAGTATAGTATTATAACTTTGCTTTTATTTAATTCAATTAAATGATAATAAGAAATAGATGTTAGAAAGATTTTTTTTATTTATACTCAGAAAATTTCCGCCTGAAATAGCCCATAACATAGGATTATTAGCCTTAAAATGTGGGTTAATACCTTCTAAGAGAAAAATAACAAATAAACTAATTTCCATAAATCTTTTTGGGTATAAACTTTCTAATCCTATAGGCTTAGCTGCTGGTTTTGATAAAAATGCTGAAGGATTACCTGGATTATTAAAACAAAATTTTAGTTTT
>CACHHO010000010.1 GCA_902579545.1 Rhodospirillaceae bacterium
TTAATAATGATAAAGCTCAAAGAGTTGCAGAAAAACTTCTTGATCTTGGTTATAGTACTATTTATAAAAATAATGAGGACTAAATGAATTTAAAAATAAAATTACTATTACCTTTATTCTTTCTTGGTATTTGTGCTCACTCTGCACCTATTTCAACCAAGGCAAAATATGCAATTGTAATCGATTATGATACTGAAGCTATTCTTTTTGAGAAAGATGCTTACGAAAAAATTTATCCTGCCTCTATGAGTAAGCTTATGACTTTATATGTGCTATTTGATGAATTGTCCAAGGGTACATTGGATCTTGATACAGAATTTTTTGTTAGCAAAAAGGCTTGGAAAAAAGGTGGTTCAAAAATGTTTGTAGAACCAGAAAGTAAGATAAAGGTAAAGGAGTTATTAAAAGGAATTATAGTACAATCCGGAAATGATGCTTGCATAGTAGTTGCAGAAGGGATATCTGGCGATGAAGAAGCATTTTCAGACTTGATGAATGAAAAAGCAAGAGAAATGGGTTTGAAAGGTAGTAACTTTACAAATTCAACTGGTTGGCCTGATGAAAACCATTATATGACTCCCTATGATGTTGCCATTTTATCAAAAAAAATAATAGAAGATTTCCCGAATTTTTTTAATATGTTTAAAGATAAAGAATATACTTTTAATAATATAAAACAAAATAATAGAAACCCTTTATTATATTCTTATAAATATGCAGATGGGTTAAAAACCGGCTATACTGAAGAGTCTGGTTTTTCGCTTGCTGCTACTGCAAAAAAGTCAAATAGAAGGCTTATAGCTGTATTAAGTGGCATGGAAAACAATAAAGAGAGAAGAGATGAGACTACAAAAGTAATAGAATGGGCTTTTAGAGAATATACAAATGTAAGTCTTTTTAAAGCAAATGAGCCAATTGTTGAAGCAGATGTATGGTTAGGCAATAAAGCAATAGTTGATTTAATAACAAAGTATGATGTTCAATTTACAATACCTAAAAAAAATTTAAAAACATATACAGCAAAAGTTTTGTATAATTCTCCTTTAGAAGCACCTATTAATAAAGATTCTATATATGGGAAATTACTAGTTTCTAATACTATAAATGGTCAAATTGAATATCAATTATATGCTAATGAAGTCATTAAAAAAGCGGGAGTTTTTAAAAAATTATCTTCTGCCATAAGTTACTTTATTTTTGGAGGCTATGCAGAATAACAAAAAAGGTTATTTAATATCTTTTGAAGGAATAGATGGTTCTGGAAAATCCACTCTAATTATAAATTTAAAAAAATACTTTGAAAAAAATTTAAAAAACAAATTTATTTATACGCGTGAACCTGGTGGCACAAAAGAAGCAGAAATTATTAGAAATGTATTATTGGATGCTAAAAATGATATCTCCTATGAAAATAAAACCGAAATTTTACTTTTATTAGCATCAAGGTATGAACATTATACTAAGTTAATTAAACCAGCTTTAAAAGAAGGTAAAATAGTTATATGCGATCGATTTATAGATTCTACAATAGCCTATCAATGCAACAACAATGATAGTCTTAAACAGTTTTTTTTAAATGTTTCTAGTTTTCTTATTAAAAACTTTACACCAGATTTAACAATATTATTAGATATTAAAGCTGAACAAGCATTAGCAAGAATTAAAAAAAGAAATAAAAATAATAGGTATGATAAAAGAAAATTAGATTTTTATAAAAAAGTCAGGCAAGAATATTTAGCACAAGAGAAAAAATTTAGTAGAATTAGCTTGGTGGACGCATCAAAAAATGCTGATTTAATATCAAAACAAGTAATAGAAATAATATTAAATAAAATTAGCTAAATGGAATTAAAAGCAAACAACATTATAGAAAAAGTATTAGGTAATAATGAGGAAATTAATTTATTAATAAAAAATATAAATAATAGTAATGAGAGTAGGGCGTGGATGCTAAAAGGTCCTAAAGGTATTGGAAAGTCGTTTTTATTAAAATTAATATGCACTAAAATATTAAATATTGAAAACAATTTTGAAATAGCTAAAGCTAAATTTTACCATCCTGATTTAATAGTGTTACAAAAAGAAAGTGATAAAAAAAACATACCAGTTGAAGAAGTAAGAAAAGTTAGAAAATTCTTTAGTAAAACATCTTTTTCAGGAAATGCTAGAATAGCATTAATTGACTCTATTAATGATTTAAATACTCATGGGCATAATTCACTTTTGAAAATTATTGAAGAACCTCCTAATAATAGCTTTATTTTTATAGTAAATCATATGAATAGTTATGTTCCATTAACAGTTAAGTCTAGATGTAGGTCATATAATTTTAGGCAGTTAGATCATAGTGTTACAGCCAATATCTTAAGGCTACATGCAAAAGATAGAAGTGAAAATGAAATCTTATTTTGCGCTTCATTATCTAAAGGGAGCGCTGGGGAAGCGATTAAACTATTGAATAGTAATGCTTTAAATACTTATAAAGAGTTATGTTTTTTTTTAAATAATATTAATAAACTTGATAATATAAATATTATAGAATATTTAGAATCTATATCTAAAAATAAATTGAACTTAGGGTTTTTATTCTTTAAACTTTTAATTTATCTATTTAATAAAGCAATTAAAATTAAGGCACTGAATAAAGAAGACTTTATTTTAAATGAAGAAGAAAAAACTATTAAGCACCTAACAAAAATTTATAATTTAGATGATTTTTTTAATTTAAGAGAAATTATAAATGATTCTTTTTTAAATTATAGTAACTTAAATACAGATTTACATTCTACTTTATATTCATTAATAATAGAACTTACTAAAAATATAAAAAATAAATGAATAAAAAGAAATTTTACATAACTACTCCTATATATTATGTAAATGACAAGCCACATCTTGGTCATGCCTATACAAGTCTTGCAACAGATACATATGCTAGATATAAAAAACTTAATAAATATGAGGTTTTTTTTGCAACAGGAACAGATGAACATGGACAAAAAGTAGAAGATGCAGCAAAAAAGAAAAATATGAACACATATGAGTTTACAAATCTTGTATCAGAAAGATTTAAACAACTTACTAAAAAATTAGAACTCATAAATAATGACTTTATAAGAACAACAGAGGAAAGACATAAAAAAAATGTAAGTAAAATTTGGAAAAAACTGCTTGATAAAAATGAAATATATTTAGGAGAATATGAAGGTTGGTATTCAATAAGAGATGAGAGTTTTATAAGTGAGAATGAAATTACAATTGACAAAAACAATAATCGAATAGGTCCCTCTAAAGATATACTTAAAAAAATAAAAGAACCTAGTTATTTCTTTAGACTTTCAAAATGGCAAAAACCACTTTTAGAATTTTATAAAAAACACGAAGATTTTGTTAAACCAAGATCAAGGTATAATGAAGTAAAAAAATTTGTTGAAAATGGACTTGAAGATTTATCTATTTCTAGAACTAGCTTCAGTTGGGGAATAAAAGTTCCTGATAATACAACTCATGTAATTTATGTTTGGCTGGATGCTTTATTTAATTACATTAGTATATTAGATGAAGGCAATAATAAAAGTAATGTATTTTGGCCTGCTGATATTCACATTGTAGGAAAGGATATACTAAGGTTTCACGCTGTTTATTGGCCCATATTTTTGTTAGCATTAGAGTATGAGATACCAAAAACTATATTTGCTCATGGTTGGTGGACAATAAACGGTGAAAAGATGTCTAAATCTTTAGGTAATGTAATTGATCCTAATTATCTAGTAGATACGTATGGAGTAGATCAAGTCAGATATTTTATGTTAAAAGAAATACCATTTGGTGAAGATGGGAATTTTTCAGAAGATCTACTTGTAAACAGAATAAATAGTGAACTATCTAATGACTATGGTAACCTAATACAAAGAGTATTATCTATGTTACAAAAATATAAAGAAGGTGTTGTTCCAGAGCTAGAGTCAATAAATGAGCTAGACAAGTTACTTTTAAATATGCCAGAAAATATATTTAAATTAGTAGAAAAATCTATGAATAACTTACAATTCAATCAAGCATTAGAAAATATATGGCAAATTATACGTAAAGCAAATGCTTATGTGGACACAAATAAGCCATGGGAGCTATCTAAAGAAAAAAATTCATCTAGGTTAAATACTGTTTTATATATCTTAATTAATACTATCTACAAAACTAATATTCTTCTACAACCATTCCTTCCTAGTTCTAGTAAAAAAATTTTTAAACTTTTAAAACAAAAGGAAGAAATAAAATTTAATGAAATTTCAAAAAAACATAGAAGCTGGACTTATTTTTGATAGTCCTCAAGCTATTTTTTCCTAGGCATAATAAGGAGTAAAATATGATAATAGATAGTCATTGTCATCTTAATATGAAAGAATTTAATGATGATCTGGATTTAGTTATAAATAAGGCTTATCAAAAAAATATAAGTGGAATGTTAACTATTTCTACAAAAACAGAAGAGGTAAATTCAGTTATAGAAATATCTAATAAATATAATAATATATGGTACAGCATTGGAATACATCCTCATAATGTAAATAAAGATTTTAAGAACATTAATGAGAAAATGAATAATAATATTAAAAATAGTAAATTTATTGGCATAGGGGAGACTGGGCTTGATTATTATTATGAAAATACAGATAAAAATATGCAAAAAAAGTCCTTTATAAATCATATAAATATGGCAAGAGAATTAGACCTTCCTTTAATTATTCATACAAGAGATGCAGACAATGACACCTTAGGTATACTTAAAACTGAATATAAAAAAGGTAAATTTAGAGGTCTAATCCATTGTTTTACTGCATCTAAAGATTTTGCAATAGAAGTGCTAAAGCTAGATTTTTTCATATCTATCTCTGGAATAATTACATTTAAAAATGCTGATAAACTTAGAGATATTGTAAAAATTGTTCCCTTAGAAAGGTTATTAGTTGAGACTGATGCGCCCTATTTAGCTCCTGTCCCAATGAGAGGTAAAAGAAATGAACCATCATTTGTATCATATACTGCTACTTATTTAGCAGAACTGTTAAACATTCCTAGTGAGACTTTCTATTACAAAACTACTGAAAATTTTTTTAATCTATTTAATAAGGCAAAATTGTTAAAATGAAAATAACTGTTTTAGGATCAGGTTCTTCTGGAGGAGTTCCTTTAATAGGAAACTATTGGGGTGAGTGTGACCCTAAAAATAAAAAAAACAATAGAATGAGGGTGTCAGTTTTAGTTTCATTAGATAATGGCAAAAATATACTAATTGACACTTCTCCTGATTTAAGAGTTCAAGCCATAAATAATGAAATAAAGTCAATTGATGCCGTTTTGTGGACGCATGCTCACGCAGATCACGCTAATGGAATAGATGATTTAAGGCAATTTTTGTGGACTAAAAAAACTCAACTTCCTGTTTTTGGATCTTCAGAAACAATAAACTCTCTAAAGAAAAGATTCGATTATGTGTTCAGTAAAGAAAATAATTATTTTAAACCTCCTTTAGATGTAAATATTATTAAAGAAGGCTTATTTGAAGTCTGCAAAACTAAAATATATGCCTTTAATCAACATCACGGCTATGAATTTACATATGGGTATAGAATAGGAAACTTTGCTTATTCTACAGATGTAAAATCTTTTCCTATTTCATCTGAAAAATATTTAGAAAATTTAGATCTTTGGATTGTGGATTGTGTAAGGTTTGAACCTCATTACAGCCATTCTCATTATGAACAAACTATTGCTTGGATAAAAAAATATAAACCAAAGAAAGCAATATTAACTCATTTGGGAGCTTGGTTAGATTATGAAAAGCTAAAGAAAATGTGTCCAAAAAATGTATTTCCTGGCTTTGATGGCCTCACTGTAAAAATAACATAATATATGTTATGCGAAGTAAATACAACAACCTTTTAGATAAAATAATAGAGATACTTACTAATATTGATATAGATAAAAATAAAGATTTAGTTAATAAAGATGCCCTATTAAACTATATTAACGACGAGTTTCTGACTCTGGATGAATATAAAGCTCTTATACAGGATATTAAGCTATCAAAAGAAGATATTTTAGAAATTTTTTATCAATTATTAACCTTGGTTAATAATGATGCAAAGAAATATAATAATGTTCATGAAACTGAACAACTAATTAGACTAGCTAATAATTATGGATTTACATGGCCTAATAGTAATGATTGCTTTAAAAAGGTTGAAGAAGAGTTTATAGAGCTAAAAAATGCTATTAAAGAAGATAATGAAAAAAATATTAAAGAAGAAATAGGTGATTTACTATTTACCTTGCATTGTTATACAAGCATAAAAAAATTTGATTATAATCAGATATTAAACACTGCTAATGATAAATTTGAAAAAAGATTTACAAAATTGTTAGAAATTGCAAAATCTAAAAATATAAATTTAGTAAAATGTTCTTCTGAAATAAAAGAAGAATTATGGAAAGAAGCAAAAAAATCTATTTAAACTATCTTAACAATTTAATTAAAGATGAGGTATCCCACCTCTTCCCACCAATATCAAGTATATTGGAATAAAATTGATCTATTATTGCCGTAATTGGAAGTCTAGCCCCTACTTCATCAGCTTGTTCTAGGCAAATCTTAAGATCTTTCCTCATCCATTCCACAGCAAATCCAAAATCAAATTCATTTTTAGCCATAGTTTGATGTCTATTTTGCATTTGCCATGAAGATGCAGCGCCATCCTTTATAACGCCTATTACTTTATCCATATCTAAGTTAACCTTTTGACCAAAATTTATAGCCTCAGATAATCCCTGTAGTAAGCCAGCTATGCAAATTTGATTAACCATCTTGGCTAATTGGCCAGCACCAGAGTTTCCTATTAAGGTTGAATTTTTTGAATAACTTTTTAAGAGAGGTTCAATTTTTAAATAAGCCTTCTCATCCCCTCCAACCATAATAGTTAACTGACCATTTTCAGCTCCAGCCTGACCTCCAGAAACAGGAGCATCTATAAAGCTTACATTCTTGGATGATTTGCAATAAATATATAATTCTTTTGCTATTCTAGCAGAAGCTGTAGTGTGATCTACAATAATTGAATCTTCTGGAATTGAAGACATAATGCCATTTTCTCCTCTTACAACCTGGTCTACATCATTATCATTGCCTACGCACATAAAAACAATATCACAATCCTTAGCTGCTTCAGCAGGAGTAGTACTAACAGAGCCGTTAAACTTTGATAACCACTTCTCTGATTTTTCAATACTTCTATTATAAACTTTAATTTCTAAATTACTGTTTTTACTGATTAAATGACCAGACATTGGAAAGCCCATTACTCCCAGACCAATAAAAGATACTTTCATATTTTTATACCCTTAATTCTAGTTATATTCTTATCAATAAACAAAATAGTTGTATTCTTTGTTTTTGATTGTTTTCTATCAACTTAACTCTGTATTTATAATATATTTGAAGATAAAAAAAAGCCATCAAAAAATGAAGGCTTTTTAATTTCTTAAAGCTTAGTAAAATGAAAATTAAATTCTAATCTCGTTTTTCAATTAACTTGTATATTGCCACTTTTAGAAATTCCTCTTTGAATAATTCATTATAGATTATACCTTAACAAAAAGAAAGTTAAAAGATAGATTCGTTAAATATTATAGGACAAATTAGGGTTTATAAAATTTAATTATTTTTTAACAACTACTTTATAATTATTTCCTGTATATGTATTTTTCCAAGTAAGAGTGTTTTCCTCAATTATTACTTTTCCTCGCGATCCCGCTCTATTATTGTAAGTAATTTTGTTTACTTTTTTAATTTTGATTTTTCCAGGAGTTACTAATTTTCCATTAGATGCTATCCATTTGTATTTACAATTATTTTCAAATAAAATTGTTATATCGCCTTGATATCCTGCACCTTTTTTATTTCCTTTCCACTCTCCTTCGAAATATTCACAATTCAATTCTTGAGCAATAGATAGAGTAAAACTAAATGATAAAAAAAATAATGTAATAAAAATTTTCATTAAAAATATTCTACAAATTTTATAAGAAATAATAAATAAAAAAAACCCCCGGAATTTTTAAAAACGGGGGTATTATAATTTTTAGGTCTAAACAGATGGGGATTACATTCCCATATCCATGCCACCCATGCCGCCCATGCCGCCCATGCCGCCCATGCCGCCCATGCCACCCATATCAGGCATAGCTGGAGCACCACCATCTTTTTTCTCTGGCATATCAGCAATCATTGCTTCAGTTGTTATTAATAATCCAGCAACTGAAGTAGCATCTTGAAGCGCAGCTCTAACAACTTTAGTTGGGTCTATGATACCCTTTGATACCATATCTACAAATTTGCCTGTTTGCGCATCAAAACCATGAGTTTTACTTTTAGCATCTCTAATTTTGCCTACAATGATCGATGAGTCATACCCTGCATTCGAAGCTATTTGCCTAATAGGAGCTTCTAGAGCTTTTTTGACTATTTCTATGCCAACTTTTTGATCATTATTAGCAGGAGTTAGTGAGCTCAAAGCTTTAACTGAATATAGTAGAGCTGTTCCTCCTCCAGGAACAATACCCTCCTCAACTGCTGCTCTAGTTGAATTCATTGCATCTTCAACTCTATCTTTCCTCTCCTTAACCTCAATTTCAGTAGCTCCTCCGACACTTAACACTGCTACACCACCAGCTAATTTTGCTAACCTTTCTTGAAGTTTTTCTTTGTCATAATCTGAGGTAGCTTCATCAATTTGCGATCTGATTTGGTTACATCTACCTTCAATGTCCTTCTTCTTTCCAGCTCCTTCAACTATGGTAGTTTCTTCTTTAGTAAGGATTACTTTCTTTGCAGTTCCTAACATTTTTAGGTCAATAGCCTCTAACTTGATGCCTAATTCTTCGCTAATAACTTGACCACCTGTTAAAGTTGCAATATCCGCTAACATTGCCTTTCTTCTATCACCAAATCCAGGTGCCTTACATGCGGCTACTTTAAGTCCACCCCTTAATCTGTTGACTACTAGAGTTGCTAAAGCTTCTCCCTCTATATCTTCTGCAAGAATAAGTAAAGGTTTTCCTGACTGAACTACTTTTTCTAAAATTGGAAGCATAGGCTGAAGAGAGGTTAACTTCTGTTCATGAATTAATATATATGGATCTTCCATCTCAGCTATCATTTTTTCTGCATTCGTAACGAAGTATGGAGACAAGTAACCTCTATCAAATTGCATTCCCTCAACTACATCCAATGTAGTTTCCAAAGATTTTGCTTCTTCAACAGTAATTACTCCTTCTTTTCCAACTTTATCCATTGCATTTGCAATTAGTTCTCCTATTTCTGATTCTCCGTTAGCAGAAATCGTACCTACTTGCGCTACCTCTGATTGATTGTTTACTTTCTTACTCATTTTGTTAAGTTCTGCTACGACAGCTTGAGTTGCCATATCAACACCTCTTTTAACATCCATAGGGTTCATCCCTGCAGCAACTGCTTTGTGCCCTTCTCTAACAATTGCCTGAGCTAACACGGTAGCAGTAGTAGTGCCATCTCCAGCTACATCATTAGTCTTGCTAGCTACTTCACGTACCATTTGCGCTCCCATGTTCTCAAATTTATCCTTCAATTCTATTTCTTTAGCTACTGTAACACCGTCTTTGGTAGTTCTCGGAGCCCCAAATGATTTATCAATAACTACATTCCTACCCTTAGGGCCAAGTGTTACTTTTACAGCATTAGCTAGTATATCAACACCTCTTAGCATTTTTTCTCTAGCATCAGACGAAAATTTTACTTCTTTTGCAGACATATTTATTTCCTTTTATTATATTAAAAATTATTTACCAACAATACCCATAATGTCTGACTCTTTAACAATAACATAGTCAACATTATCAATATTTACTTCAGTACCTGACCATTTTCCAATTAGGACCTTATCTCCTTTTTTTACCTCAAGAGGCGTGATAGATCCATCCTCTGCCCTGTGACCTGAACCAACAGCAACAATTTTGGCATGCATAGGCTTTTCTTTGGCAGTGTCAGGAATTATTATGCCACCTTTTGTGACATCTTCTTCATCTTCTCTTTTGACCATAACTCGATCATGTAACGGACGAAAATTCATAATTATTTTCCTTTTTTTAATAAGTTATAAATTTAGCACTCTAACCTACTGAGTGCCAACTATATATATGTTGTAGTTATATCAATAAATATCAAGTATTAAAAGTAAATTATTTAATAAATGCTATTGAATGCTTATAAACTAATGATTTTTTATTATTAGAATCAATTAAAATTGAAAAATTATCTGAACTTATTATTTTACATTTCAAAACAATGCCATTTATTAAATTTATCTCTACATTTTTTTTTGTTTTCATTAATGCATTTAAAAATGTCTCTTGTACAGGTATAAACTTTTCTTTAGCTGTCATTTTAAACTCAGTGAAATTATATTTTTAATTTTATTAATTAAACCACTATGGTCAATTTTTAATGTTTTTTTATTTAAACTAATAGCTTCTAGTAATAAAGAAGAACTATTGGATATGAAAGTACCGTCAGCGGTATAAATATCTGAAATTTTAAACTTTTTCTCTAAAACTTTAATTTTTAATATGTTAGCAAATTCAATTATTTTTTTTCTGGTAACTCCAGCTAAAATATTACTGGATAAAGGAGTAGTAATTAACCTATTTTTTTTAATAATCCATACATTAGAAGTCGTAGCCTCAGTTACAAAACCTTTATCATCTAACATAATGCACTCCTGTGCATTTTTTAATAAAGCTTTTTGTTTAAGAAGTACATTAGGTAAAAGAGAAACACTTTTAATGTAGCATTTTTTCCATCTCATATCATTGTCTGAAATTAAAGAAATTTTTTTTGCATTAGGGTTAAAAGTTTTTTTATAAATACAGGAAATTATAATCGAAGGTTTCAGGATGTTGCTCCAGTTATGGTTTCTTTTTGCTATACCTCTAGAAATATGGATGTATATAATGCCTTCTTTTAAATCATTTTTTTTTATAAGCTCTAAGCAATTAAAATACAATGTTTCAAATTTTATATTATTTTTAATATTTAAGTGCTTTAAAGAATTTCTTAGTCTAGCTATATGATCATGCCAAAATAATAAGTTAAAATTGTAAACAGTAATAACCTCATAAACTGCGTCTGCAAAATGTATAGATCTATCATTAATTGATATGTTCGCTTGATAATTTGGAACATATTTTCCATTTACAAAAGAATAACCTGACATATTAATATTTCTTAATAACTTTATTTAATAATAATAAATAACCAATATGTTCAAATCTACCACAAATCATTAAAATATTTAAAACAAAATAATATTTTGGATTAATATACTCGTGTATATCAGATAAAACTATTAAACCTTCTCCTGTATTAGATAAAGCAGCTAAGACGTATACAAATGCACTTTTAAAATCCAAACCACTTATATTTAAGATAAGCATACAAAGTATAATAAAAAAAAGTAAAAAACATATTGTCGCATAAAAGCTATTTAATTCACTTTGAGAGGAACCATCTTTTAATATATCTATACCTTTTACATTATACTGAAATAAGAATCTATTAAATTCCTCTTTAATATTAATGAAAAATAAAGACAATCTATTTAATTTTATTCCTCCATTCGAAGTGCCTGAAAATGTTCCAACAAAAGCCATGAAAATAAATAATAAAACATAATTATCATATTGATTTAAAATATTAGTATTTTCAAAATCATGAGGCAATATTCCTGTAGTTGTTATAATGGAAATAAAAAGAAGTAGATTTTTTTTTGGCTCCAACGGAGCAGTTAAAATAAAAAAAGTAATAACAAAGATTAAAAAAATGATGAAAAAAAAAGTATTTTTAAAAAACAATCTAATGGCATTTTTTAATAGCTTTTTATTATTTAATAATAAAAACAAAGGTAAAAAAAGGAGACTAAACAACATAAATGAAATTATTAAAAAATAGTTAATGTTATAATCTAGATATATTGAGTTATTAATTCTAATGCCACCACTAGAAAATATAATTGCTGATAATGAAAAACCTTCAATTAAATCAAATTTATTTACCTTTAAAATTATTGTAAAAAAAATTAAATAAAATAAAAATAATAAATTTATTAGTAAAATATTATTTTTATTTATAACCATTATTTTATTGTTTTTATTAAGAAAAGTTGAAAAATACATAACAAAAACTAGTATAGTATAGAGGGCACCAATACATTGAATTAGGGCAACCCATATTTTTAAAATTAATTCATCTTTATACATATAATTTTTTAAATCAAAGCCGGTAGTAGTAATAAGGCTTGTAGCAAAAAAAAACTTTTCATTAAAACTTTTATTTTCTAATAATTCCAATAAAGGTAATAAACTTACAGTTATTAGTAAAATCCAACACATAATGCTTAAATAGATAAATTTTAACCTATTAATTTCTAGGTTTTTTTTAAAAAAATTAAGTAAATAAATAATTAATATATTAAATAATACTGTAATAATAAGTATCGCTTGACTTCCAGAGTTTGTAATAAAAGATACAAAAAAATGTTAACAATGTTAGAAAACCAAAAGAAATAAAAATACTCTGGAAAGCAAAAAGAATAGAATTTGTCAACACAAACATTTAAATTAATTGATTGTCTTCTAATAAGAAGTCTTCAACTTTTTGAATTGCATCATGTAATAGACACATGATTATTTTGTCTCCTAATTCTATAACAGTTTTACCATTAGGAGATAATACTCTATTCTCTCTCACTATTGCTCCTATAAAAGTATTATCTGGCAATTTAGACTTACTAATCTCTGTTCCAGCTAAAGAAGAGCCTTCTTTTATTTGAAATTCTATAATTTCTGCCGAACCATCTTTTATTTCATGAACATCAGAAACTATTGCCTTTCTGATATATTTTAGAACTCTCGATACTGTTAGTTCTCTTGGAGAAATAATTCCATCTATGTCTAAATAAGGAATGACAGGTAAATATTTATCATCGTTTAATAAAGCATAACAGTTTTTAGCTCCTGCTTTTTTTGAAAGTATTGACACTAAAGTATTAATCTCATCACTATTTGTTACAGAAAATACAATATCAGCTTCAGATATTTGAGCCTCAGACATAATTTCTTTTTCTACTGCGTCTCCTAGTAGTACATTAGCTTTTTCAAGTTGCATAGCAGCCTGCTCTGCCTGATTTTTGTCATTTTCTATAATTGTCACGGATGCCTCAGGTTCATTTATCTCTAATATTTTTGCAATATTAATAGCTACTATACCAGCACCAATTATAATAATTTTTCTAGAATCGATTAGTTTTTTTCCAAAAACTGATAAAGTTCTCTTTGTATTTTTACTATCTGCTATCATATAAATGTCATCATGGGCCTGAAGTTGTTCCATTTTATTTGGTATAAATACTTTATTATCTCTCATCATTAATACTATAGTAGTATTTAAGTCAGGAAAAAGCTCAGTAAGCTGACTAAGTGGTGTATCTAAAACTGGACAATCCTCATCTAATTTTAGACCTATCAATCTTACCTTATCTTCAGCAAAAGAAATCAAATCATGAGCTCCGGAAACAGCCACAAGTCTTGCTAACATATTAGCTACCTCATTCTCGGGAGAGATTATATTATCTACTTTTAACCCATCATTGGAGAAAAGGCTTATCCATTTTGCCTCAAGTAGTTCCTTTTCTCTAATCCTTGCAATGGTATTAGGTAAATTAAATAAAATTTTTGATATTTGACATGATAAAATATTACTTTCATCATTTTCTGATACGGAAATTAGTAAATCTGCATTTTCTGCTCCAGCTTCCAATAAAATTTTTGGATTATAAGATCTACCTATTATAGATCTTACATCAATTGCATTGGTTATTTTTTTTAGCCTATTAATGTTATCATCAATTACAGTAACTTGCATGTCTTCGGATGCTAAATATTTAGCTAAACTAAATCCTACCTCACCTGCTCCACATATAATAATTTTCATAATTTTAATTAAGTTTTAAAAGTTTTAATTTTCTGTGAAGAGCAGATCTTTCCATTCCTATAAAGTTAGCTGTTCTTGTCACATTATTATTGAATCTATTCATTTGTATTTTTATATATTCCCTTTCAAAATATTCTCTTGCTTTTTTTAAAGACAAACTTAGCATTTTCTTTTGTACTAGTGTTTCAAATCCTTCATCAGGCTTATTATCATCTAAATCTAAAGAATTAATAGTTATCTCTTCCTTACTTTTAGGTGACAATATTAGAATTTTTTCTATTTCATTTTTTAATTCTCTCAAATTTCCATGCCATTTTTTTGATTGTAAATAGTTATATCCCTCTTTTGAGAGCTTTATTGGTGGCATATCTAGATTTTTACAACATATAGTAATGAAATAATCTATTAACTCAGGTATATCATCTATTCTATCGTTCAAATTAGGTATTTTAATTGGTACAACATTTAATCTGTAAAATAAATCTTCTCTAAATTTTTTATTATTTATTTCATCATGAATATTTTTTGATGTTCCACATATAATACGCACATCAATATCAATATTATACTTTCCTTCTACTCTTTTTATTGATTTTTCAGTTAACAGTTTTATAAGTTGCGATTGCAGTTTTTCATTAAGATTGCATATTTCATCTATATACAGAGTACCTTTATGAGCTTGTTCTATAAGTCCAATTCTTTTTACAATTCCTTCGGAATCTTCTATTCCAAATAAATAACTTTCTAATTCATCTGCTAATATCCTTTTAGTAAAAGCAATAATAAAAGGAGCAATTTTTCTTTCTGATTTGTTATGTATTAATTTTGCAAGATATTTTTTACCAGAACCAGAGGAGCCATTAATTAAAACTCTACTTTGAGTAGATGATATTTTATCTACTGTTGACCTTATATTAATAGCAGATTGCGACTTACCAATATAGCTACTAACGCTTACAATACCTTCTGTTAATTCTCTGTTTAAGTCTCTTAATTCAGTAATTTCTATAGCTCTTTTAATGCTTGTTATTAATATGTTAGCATCAAAAGGTTTTTCTATAAAGTCATATGCACCAATTTTTAAAGCATTTATTGCCATATCAATAGTTCCATGTCCACTAATCATAATTATTGGAATATTAGAATAACTTTTTTTAATTATTTTAAGAATATCTATACCATCTGCATTACTATTATCTAGCCATACATCTAATAAAATTAATGATGGTATCCTTTTAGAAATTTCTATTTTTATACTATTTAAATCCCAAGCTTCCCTGGTTTCATAACCTTCATCATCTAATATACCTGATAATAACCTTCTTATATCTTGCTCATCATCTACTATAAGAATATTTTTTTGCATAATAATATTCTACTTTAATTATTAATTATTGGAAATAGCAAGCTAACCTTAGCTCCTATACCATTTGCATTATTTTCCAATTCAATACTTCCCTTATGATCTTCCATAATCTTTTTTACAACTGCTAAGCCTAAACCTGATCCTTTTTTAGACCTTGATATATATGGTTCTGTTAAAAATTCTTTATCTTTTGGTAATCCTTTACCATTATCTATTATAATAAGTTTACAATAGTTTTTATCTTCAGTTAATTCTATATCTATTATTCCTTTGTAGTCTTTTAAATTATTATAATTTTTTTCATTAATTGAATTTATAGAATTTTGAATCAAATTGTTGAATGCTTGATTTATTAGGTTTGGGTCAGCTCTAAGTTTTATATCATTTGTTTTAGATAAATCACTTTTTATTAATATTTCTTTATTTGCTAGTTTAGTCATACTTACAAAGCTATTAATCAATGTATTAATCTTAACAGACTCAAATATAGGTCTAGGCATCTTTGCAAATGTTGAAAAATCATTTACCATTCTATGAATTGAAGATACTTGTCTAATAATTGTATCAATACAATTTATAAATATTTCTTTATCTTTTTTAATGCTACTTAAATACTTGTGTTTTAATCTATCTGCAGACAGCTGAATAGGAGTTAATGGATTTTTTATTTCATGTGCAATTCTTCTAGCAATATCAGACCATGCAGCAGATCTTTGGATTTTAATTAAATCAGTAATATTCTCTATGGTAATCACATAACCAGAATTTAGATTCTTATTATTTTCAAATGATATTCCAATAATAAAGATATATTTTTTTCCTTTTATAAAATATTCGATTTGCTTTTCTTTATATTGCATTTCTGATGCTCTAATAGTAGATATAAAACTTTAATTGAGGGAAAGTATCGTAAACACTAAATCCTATTAATTTACTTGCATCTATATTTAATAACTCTAAGGCAGACTTATTAACTAAAAATATTTTATCATCAGTTGATACTCCTAATACTCCTGACTTTACTCCAGTAAGAATTGACTCTGTAAACCTTCTTCTATTGTCAATTTGTTGATTTGCTGTAACCAAATCTTCTCTTTGGTCGTCAAGCTGTTTTATCATATTATTAAAGCTTAAAATAAGTTTATAAATTTCATTATTTTTATTAATATTAGCTTCAATATTGAATTTTAGGTTACCATCACTAACTTTTTCAGATGCTTCAATCAATTTAGCAATTGGATAAGTGATAGAATTTGCAAACTTGATTCCTAACCAGACTGCTAGCAGAAGTAGTAGTATTGCAACTGATATAAAAACCATAGTAAAAGTAATTCTGCTGCCTGTGCTTTCCTTTTTTGCTAAATTATAATCATTTATTGCTTCTTTTACGCTTTTAAGATTGTAAATTATAATAGGATCTAAATATCTACTAAAATATAAGTATAAGCCAATATGCCCTATAATAGGCGTAATTACATTAATTCTATTATTGTCAGTTTCTAGATAGACTATAGGAGAATCTACGTTGTTCATTTGTGAAAAAAATCTCAGCAGGAGATATATTGTTGGGCAAAAAATAACTATTTCTAGAAGCAAAAAGTATATTACCATTTGAAGCAATGACAGCTAGTTCGTTTGCACCTCTTTCTAAAGACAGATTATTTAGCAGAAAATCTATTTTAGATTTATTTTTATAATTAATTTCTGAAATTTGAGATAGCCTTAAGGCTATAAAAAGAATATCTCCTTCAATTCTTTTTTTTAGTCTCAATGGTATAATTTTCAGCTATTGCTGCAGATTTTTCTAGAGCAGTTGATACCCTTTTACTAAACCATCCCTGTATACCTTTTTCGAAAAAAATTACTGCAAATATAGCTACTATTAAAACTGGAGTAATAGCTACAGAAGCGAAGACACCTATTATATTTTTTTGTAAGTTGGATCCAGCAGTATTTGTTTTTAAATTTCTAAGTAAGGATATAACTTCATTAATAATTAATATAAATAAAATAAAAAAAGAAATAAGTCCTAAAAGCAGAAAAAGTAAAATTAATTTTGGATTACTATCGGCAGAATTGTATATAGAATAAAGAGTACCTAATGCTGTAATAAAGGTAAATACACTAATAAAAATAAGCAAATACATCTTTAGATTTTTATTCAAAAATACTTTTTTTGATATATTAATAGACTTCAACATTAATTAATCATTAGTTTTTTTTGTAACTTGAATATCATAATCAAACATTTTTTTTCTTAATGTATTTCTATTTATACCTAATATCTCTGATGATAAGAGCTGATTATGATTAGTAAAGTTTAATATTTCAATTAATAAAGGCTTCTCAAAATCTTTTAAAATTTTATAATAAAAAACCTGAGTCTATTTTCTTACTATTGTTTAGATAGCCTCTAACATTTTTAGAAATTAGATTTCTAAAATTAACTTTCCAGTTTTCTAAATAGTTTTTTTCTTCATATGCAAATTCAACAGATAACTCTTTAATTATAAAATCTTTATCCATAAACTTTTCCTTATTCACTTTTAAGCACCTGAGAATAAAATTCTTAAGTTGTTTTATATTCCCTGGCCAAACATAATTAATTATATGAATCAACGCATCGTCGTGTATTTCTCTGAATGTATTATTTTGTTTATTAAATTCATTAATAAAACTTTTGACTAGAACTTCAATGTCTTCAGACCTCTCTCTAATTGGTATAGTAAATATATTATATAAATCTAACTGATAAAAAAGATCATTAGAAAAATTATTATTTCTGAGGCTATTTTTTATATTTTTATTAGTTGTTACTATAAACTTTCTATTTTTAAATAATTCTAATATATTTTTCTTTTTACTTTTTAATTCACTTGCAAATAATTCTTGTACATCAAGGTCCAGTGAGTCAATATTAGAAAATAAGATATAATCAGAAATTTCATCTAATTTTAACTTTTTTTTATTTAAAAAATCTTTAAAGCTGGTTTTTCTCAACAGAAGATTTTTAAAGCTATTGTTTGCATAATCAATACTAGAAAATTCTAGTAATTTTTTTTTTGTTGACAGTTCGCTTATTGAATTCGCAATAAATTTTTTTCCGGTCCCATATTCGCCTGTAATCAAAACATTTAAATTATTATTAAGAATTTTAATTACAGCGTCATATATATGCTGTGTTTTTTCTGTCTTATCCATATTAGGTATGCTTAAGTTAGCATTATTAGCGCCAAATTCTAAAGAATTAATATTTTCTAAAATATTTTTTAAAAAAAATAAAATTAAAAGGCTTTTTTATTAATTTTAAATCCAAATATGAAAATATTTCATTATTAAAGTTTGTTGTATTATTATTTACTATAATTATTACTAACAGTTTTCTTTTTAATGAATTGATTTCTGAAATATTGCTTTTAGGGTTGTCTAACAAAGTTTCATTTAATACTATATAGGAAATATTTTTTTCTACTATTATTCTATTTATGTCTCGATAATTATCAGTAGTAAATGTATTATAATCTAGACTATCAAAATAACATGAAAGTAAGAATATAAAATTCTGATTGTTATCTGCTATTAATATATATTAATTTTAATAACTCCTGTTGATAATTAAAGGTAAATAAAGATTAAATGTTGAACTATTTCTTTCCCTTTCATATTTAAAATAACCCCCATACTTAGAAACATTCAAATTTACAAAAGTTAGCCCTAAACCTTCAGCATTTTTTTTATTAGTTATAAATGGATAAAACATAAACTTCTCTATATCTTCATTAATTGAAGGGCCATCATCAGAGATTTTAATATGAATAGGAAGTTTTAAAACTTTTTGTAAATCTTCTGATCTAATAAATATATTATGGTTAATTTTAGTAGTTATTTTTATTCTAGTATTTTTCTTAGCCTCAACTGCATTTAAGATAATGTTATAAAAGCATTGTATTAATTTCTCGTTATTAAATATCACTTCAGGAATAGATGGATCATAAGACTTATATATTTCTAATTTAGAAATATTATTAACATTTATTTGGTCAATAGCTTTATTTAAACACTCATGTATATTGGCCCTTTCATTATCAATTGATATAATGCTTTGCAATTCACTAATATTAAAAATATAGTTTTTAATTTTATTTCCTTCTTCACTTACTATATTCAATAACTTCTTTAACAAGTCTTGATCATTTTTATTTTTTAGTATTAGGTCCATTGCAGCTAATAAATTCGTAATAGGAGCACTGATATTTTTAGATAAACTATTAGAAAAACTTTTAATGAATATGTCCCCAAAAGTTTTGCTAGACTGAGTAAAATGTGTTTTAAAATTATCCTTTTCTTCTATTATCAACAATATTTTATTTTTAAATATATTTTTAAAGTGTAAATTTACACTAACTTGATTTTCATTTAGGTCTATAAATTTATAGTCATAAGTAGATATTGACATATCATTAGCTGTTAACCTTTTTATTATATTCGATATATCTAAATGAAGGAATAGCTGAATTTTTACTTTACTTTTTTTTGAAACTTTACTGAAGTTAAATTTATCCTTAAAAACTAAATTAGCCTCTTTTATGTACCCAAGACTATCCATTATTATAGCTGGCATAGGTAATAGTGAAATTAGTTCATTTAAAGTTTTTTTTTCTGTCATATTCTGTTAAATAGTATTTTATATATATGAAAAATAAAAGAAATAAAAGTTTAGCTGTAATAATTCTTGCGTCTGGAAGTGGAGTTCGCATGAAAAACAATATACCAAAGCAGTATTTAAAAATAAGAAAAAAAACACTATTGGAAGAGAATATAATAAAATTTTCTAGTTTAAATATAGTAAAAAAATTAATTGTAGTTGTTAACTATAAACATAAAAAATATTTTAATAGCGTTAAGGAAAATTATAAAAAAATTAGCTTTATTTTCGGTTCAAAAACACGCCAAGAGTCCTGTTATAAAGGTCTGAAGTATTTAGAAAAAGATCCTTACACATATGTATTTGTGCATGACGCTTCAAGGCCCTTTATTTCTCAAGAATTGATAAAGAACTTATATAAAAAAATATTAATAAAAAAAAGTGCTGTAATACCTGTAATAGCCATTAATGATAGTATAAAAAAGTGTTAATAATAATATTGTTTTAGATAGTTTAGATAGGAAAAAAATATATTTATCCCAAACACCTCAAATTTTTAACTATAAATTACTATTAAATGCCTATAAATTAAATAAAAACAAACTAGAGCAATTTACAGATGATGCACAAATTTTTTTCACTTACTTCAAACAAAGTTTTTACTATAAAAGGGTCCATTGATAATATAAAAGTCACTACTAAACAACAATGGGAGATGCTAAGAAAAATGACGACTAAAGAATATGAGATAAAAATAGGACAAGGTTTTGATACACATAAGTTAGTAAAAGGAAGAAATATAGTATTATTTGGGCTAAAAATTCCATCAACTTATTCTTTATTAGGACATTCAGATGCAGATGTTGGAATTCATTCTATCATTGACGCATTATTGGGTTCATTAGCACTTGGAGATATAGGCATACATTTTCCTAATACTAAAAAAAAATATAAAGGAATTAGTTCATTATTAATGCTACAAAAAGTAAACGAACTTATAAGCTCTAATTATGCAGAAATATCACATATTGACTGTACCTTAATAGGAGAGAAGCCAAAAATTTCTAAATATTCTAATAAAATGAGAAACTTATTGGCAAAAACACTAAAAATACCTGTAAAAAATATATCTATTAAAGCTACTACTACAGAAGGTCTTGGTTTCACGGGTAGATTAGAAGGCATTTCTTGTAGTTGTACTGCCACAGTAAAAAAATACATTAAAAATGAATGATTATAATTATATATTTTCTAAAAATATATCTACATTATTTTATTTAGGTTTTTTCAGTAAAATGCCTGGAACTTTAGGTTCCTTAGCAGGATTAATAACTGGCTTTTTATTAATTAAATATTTTTCTATAATTATCTTTTATTTTTTCTTCTTTATTATTTTCTTAGCATCTTTTAATGTTGTTAGAATATATCAAAAAAAAGTAGGCGAAACAGATAAATCAGAAATTATAATAGATGAGTATGTAGGGCAATTAATTCCTTTAATTTATTTTCATCACAGTTATAAAGATTTTCTAATTGCATTTTTTTTCTTTAGAATTTTTGATATTATAAAAATATTTCCAGCCAATATAATAGATAGAAAGTATTCCAATTATTTTGGAGTTATATTTGATGATGTAATAGCCGGTATACAAACCTTAATTCTCATGCTAACTTTAAAATATTATAATGTCTTTTTATTATAAAAATTTAATAGATTTATGTATTAAGAATAATTTTACCATAAGTTTAGCTGAGTCCTGTACAGGTGGCATGATTGCCTCAAATTTAATCTCAATATCAGGAGCATCAAAAGTAATTGATTTTGGTTTAGTCACTTATTCTAATAATTCAAAAAAAAAAATTATTAAATATTCCTAAAATGAAAATTAATAAATACGGCGCAGTAAGTCAAGAAATTGCTCAATTCATGGTAGAAGGCTTACTTAAAAAAACTGATTCTAATATACTCATTGGAGTTACAGGAATAGCAGGGCCAAACGGTGGAACACATGAAAAACCTGTAGGATTAGTATATCATAGCTTTTACTTTAGAGAAAATAATGAATTAATTATCAAAAAAAAACTTTTTTAATGGTAATAGGACAAATATAAGAAAAGATGCATCAAATTTTACAGTAGAGTTTATTTACAAAAAGTTAATATCATTTATATAGTTCTTTAGCTCTTCTTTCAAATGCATCTAACATTTTTATAGTTGCTCTTTTAAATAAACTTCCCATAATTTTTTCTAAGAAAAAAGACTTAAATTTATATTGTATGAAAAAGTCTACTTTGCAATTATTTTTATCAATATCATTAAAAGTCCAGGTGCTTTTAAGAAGTTTAAAAGGCCCAGATATTGCTTCTGAGTTAATTTCTTTATTTGTTATAGCATTAATTCTACTGACATATTTTTCATCTAAAGCTTTATAACCTACAGATAATTCTGCATTAAAATTTGTATTGCTTATTTTTTCTATGATTCTTGAAGATGTACACCACGGTAAAAAAAGAGGATAACTTTCCACATCTATAACTATATCAAATAATTGCTTTGATGAATTTTTCATAATTATAGTATTTTTATAATTATTCACGTGTTTTTCTTAGTTTTTTAAAATCTTGATCAGCATGATATGAAGACCTAGTCAAAGGAGAACTAGAAACCATTGAAAAGCCTTTATTCCAAGCAATTTTTTCAAAATTTTTGAATTCATCTGGACTATAATATTTTATTAATTTTTGATGTAGTAGTGAAGGCTGTAAATATTGACCTATTGTAATAAAATCAACATTATTTGCTCTCATATCATCCATTACTTCTATTATTTCCTCAAATTTTTCTCCTAAACCCAGCATAATTCCTGACTTTGTCCAAATCTTTCTATTAAGTTTTTTAATATTATTTAAAATATTTAAGCTATGTTTATAATTTGCCCCTTTTCTTATTTCTTTATACAGCCTAGGTACTGTTTCTAAATTATGATTAAATACATCAGGGTTTGCTTCAGAAATAATACTCAAAGCATTTTTTTTTCTTTGAAAATCTGGCACTAAAATTTCTATTGTGACATTTTTATCTAATCTTCTAATTTCACTTATACAATTAAAAAAATGTTTAGCTCCTCCGTCTTCTAAGTCATCTCTGTCTACTGAAGTTATAACAACATGATTTAGATTAAGTTTAGCTATAGCTAATGCAATTTTTTTAGGTTCCTCTGTATTAACTTTTTGCGGAAGTCCAGTAGATATATTACAAAAAGTACACTTTCTAGTACATACTCTACCTAAAATCATAATAGTTACGTGCTTTTCTTTCCAACATTCACCAATATTTGGACATGCAGCTTCTTGACAAACTGTATTAAGATTTAAAGAATTAATAAGTTTTTTTGAACTAAGATAGCCAGAAGAAACAGGTGCTTTAACCTTTATCCAATTTGGTCTTACAAGCTTGTTTTTAATCTTGTTATTCAAGTGTGACTTAGATATATAAGAAATATTTTTATTCATTATATATGTATTGCTTTATCAAAAGCGTTTAGTACAGATTCATGTATTGACTCAGATAATGTTGGATGAGGGAAAACAGTATTAATTATATCTTCCTCCGTAGCCTCTAATTTTATAGCTAGCGAAAATGTATTTATTAACTCTGTGACCTCTGCCCCAATCATATGTGCTCCTAGTATTTCACCTGTTTCATTATCGAATATGGTTTTAATAAACCCTTCAGGCTCTCCTAAGGCAAGCGCTTTACCATTAGCAGACAATGGGAAAACCCCTATTCTTATATTTTTCTTTAAAGCCTTAGCCTTATTTTCAGTTATTCCTATAGATGCAACTTGAGGATTAGTATAAATACAGGACGGGATTAAGGTATTATTATGATATTTCTTTATTTTTTTATTATCAAACATATATTCTACACATACTATACCTTCATGACTAGCCTTATGAGCCAACCATGGCAAACCAGCTACATCTCCTATAGCAAAAATATTTGGTTCATCTGTTTTATTATAATCATGAGTAATTATCTGATTATTTTTAACTTTAATTTTAGTATTTTCTATACCTAAATTTTCAATATTTCCTACAACACCCACTGCTACCAATACTCTATCAAATAAAAAGGTTTTGTTTTCTGAGTTATTTAATCCAGTTAATTCATACTCTTTATTTTTAACTAGTTTAACTACATCAGTTTTTTTATGAAATATAATTCCTTTATTAGACATATTTTTTTCCAATTCTTTTGATATATCATGATCTTCATTAGGAGCAATTTTGTCTTGAAGTTCAAATACTTCTACTTTAGTGCCAAGAGAATTAAAAAAACTGGCAAACTCTAAACCAATTGCACCTGAACCTACAATACCCAATTTATTTGGTAAAGAATCAGGAAGCAAAGCTTTTTTATAATCCCAAACATCATTTTTTAAATTTTTAAAAAAAGGTAAAACTCTAGGGCTGGCTCCAGTAGCTATTATAATCTTATCAGTTTTAATTTGCTCATTATTATTATCATTTGTAATCTCAATAAGATGCTTTTCTTTTATATAGGCAGTTCCTTTTTTTAAAGTAATAGAATTCTTTTTAAATAAAAACTCTATACCAGAAGATAATTTATTAGAAACTTTTCGTGATCTTTTTACCATTTCTTCTAAAGAAAAATTATTGTTTCCTTCTAATCCATATAATTTACCATTTTTTGCATGTGTAAGAATTTCTGAAGACCTAAGTAAAGCTTTTGTAGGAATACATCCCCAATTTAAACAAATACCTCCGAGTTCACTTTTCTCGACAACAAGCACATTTTTATTTAATTGAGCAGCCCTAATAGCTGCAACATAACCACCTGGCCCAGAGCCAATAATTGTTATATCATAATCAAATTTACTCATTATAAAATCATTGCAGTTGGATTAGTTATATAAAAATTAAAATACTTTAAGAGTTTAGATGCTGTTGCCCCATCTACTATTCTATGGTCAACAGAAAGTGTATAAGAGACAGTTTTACATAATTTAATTTCTTTGTTTTCAACTATAACATCCTCTATTATGCTCCCTAAAGCAATTATTCCTGATTGTGGAGGGTTAATAATTGCAGAAAATTCATTAATGTCATACATTCCTAAATTAGATAATGAAAATGATCCGCCATTATAATCTTCTGGGAGCAACTTGCCTTCTTTTGCTTTTGTAGCTAAAGCTTTCATTTCCATTGAAATTACAGACAAGCTCTTTTTACAAGCACTTTTTATAATAGGTGTGAATAAACCTTCTTCTGTAGCAACGGCAATGCTTATATCAACTTCTTTAAATTTACTAATAGTCCCATCTCCATTCCAAATAGCATTCATTTCAGGGACATTTTTTAACGATAATGCAATAGCTTTAATAAAGAAGTCATTAAAACTAATTTTTAAATTTATATTTTCATCTTGGTAAAATGAGTTAATATTTTTTCTTTCATTAAATAATGAATTAACAACTACCTTACCTTTTAAGTAAAAATGAGGAACAGTAGATTTTGCTTCTTGAAGTCTTGATGCAATTGTTTTTCTAATATTAGATAGTTTTAATATTGTTACTTCATTATTTAAGCTAAACTTTTCTTTTGAATTAGCTTTTTCAACATTATTAATTTTATTTTCTAAATCTTTTTTTACTATTCTACCCTTAGGGCCACTACCATTAATATTAGATATATCTATATTTTCTAAATCAGCAATTCTTCTGGCTAAAGGAGAAATTAATTTTCTCTTATTTTTACTAATATTATTATCAATATCTGTCGTGTTATGTTCCTCCATAATATTTTGTGACGGTTTAATTGTGTCTTCTGTAGAGTTATTATCAGCTTTAATAGTATCTATTCCTTTAGCATCAGAAGTATCAGAAGAGCTAATGCTTTTATAATTCTTTATAAAATTTTTTATATCATCATCACTATCTTCTTCTAAAGAAATAACTCCTATTAATTCATTAACTGACACATTTTCCGAACCCTCTGGATACAATATAGAAGCAAGTTTTCCCTCGTCTACTGCTTCAACTTCCATTGTTGCTTTATCAGTCTCTACTTCAGCTATGACATCACCAGAAACTATATTATCTCCCTCAGATTTTAACCATTTCGCAATATTGCCTTCAGTCATAGTAGGAGAAAGTGCTGGCATTAATAGTGCTATAGGCATGAATATATCCTCACAATCATTATAAACAAATATCCAAACATTTTTTTATTATTTCGTCAGAATTTGGCAAAGAATTTTTTTCTAAATTCTCTGCATAAGGCAACGGTACTTCTTTACCACAGAACCTTATAGGTTCAGCATCTAAATAATCAAAAGCATTTTCTATTATAATAGATAAAACTTCTGATGCCACTCCAGATTGCTTCCAAGCTTCTTCAATAATAATTACTTTATTTGTTTTTTTTACAGATTTTATTATAGTATTTTTATCAAGAGGCTTTAAAGATCTTAAATTTATTACCTCTGCATATATATTTTTATCTTTTAAAGTATTTGCTACTTTTAATGCTGTTTCCACTGCTCTAGAGTATGCAATTATAGTAATATCACTACCATCTAACATAATTCTAGCCTTTCCAATATTTAAGTATTCATTGTTTTCTTCTAATATAAACTTTTCATTGTACATTAATTCATGTTCGAGAAATATTACAGGATTAGCATCTCTTATTGCAGATTTCATTAAACAATATGCATCCGAGGAGTCAAAAGGCGATAAAACTTTTAATCCAGGAACATGAGAATACCATGCTGAATAATCTTGGCTATGTTGTGCAGCTACTCTCGAGGCTCTTCCATTTGGGCCTCTGAATACAATAGGTATATTAATTTTACCTCCACTCATATAAAACGTTTTAGCAGCAGAATTTATTATATGATCTATAGCTTGCATAGCAAAATTCCAAGTCATGAACTCTACTAAAGGTTTTAATCCTTTCATAGCCGCCCCTACAGCAAGACCGGTAAAGCCAGCTTCAGTAATAGGCGTATCTACTATTCTATCAGGACCAAATTCATCTAGTAGTCCTTGACTAACCTTATATGCACCTTCGTATTCTCCTACCTCTTCTCCTATTAAAAAGACCTTATTGTTTTGTCTCATTTCATGAGCAATAGCATCTCTAATTGCTTCTCTGACTGCAATAGCGCTCATGGCAGTCTATCCTTTGAATAATAAACATCCTCATAAAGTGTATCTTCATCAGGTAAAGGCATTTCTCTAGCTTTATCAGATGCAACCAGAACTTCATCCTTTATTTTTTTATCTAAATTTTTAACTTCTATTTCATTCATAAATTCATTTTTAAGCAAAAATGATCTAACTCTCTCTATAGGGTCTCTATTATCTCTAGTTTCTTGAATTTCTTGTCTAGTTCTATATTTTCCAGGATCAGACATAGAATGACCTCTATACCGATATGTTTTTGCCTCAATAAGCACAGGTCCTAAATTTTCTTTTGCTACTTTATTATATATATTTTTTAAATGATAATTTACTGCTAAAGGGTCCATCCCATCAATTTCATATCCTTTAATTCCAAAAGACTCTCCTCTTCTAAATAGTTCAGTCATTGCACTAGCTCTTTCTACAGATGTACCCATACCATATTGATTGTTTTCGATGATATAGATTATAGGTAGATTCCAAAGAGCTGCCATATTAAAGGCTTCATATACTTGTCCTTGATTTACAGCTCCGTCGCCAAAAAAGCAAAATGTAATTGCATTATTTTTTAAATATTTATTTGCAAAAGCAATACCTGTTCCTAGGGGCACTTGCGCCCCTACTATTCCATGTCCACCGTAAAAATTATTTTCTGATCTAAATAGATGCATAGATCCACCTTTTCCTTTAGATGATCCATCTTTTTTACCTAGTAACTCACAAAAAATATTTAATAAGGGCTCACCTCTAGAAACCATGTGTGCATGACATCTATAACCTGTAATAAAACAATCTTTATTATTAGCAATACTTTCTATGCCAGCAATAACACCTTCTTGTCCAATATATAAGTGACAGAAGCCACCAATCATACCCATGCTATATAGTTGTCCTACTTTTTCTTCAAACCTTCTAATTCGCATCATTAGTTTGTAAATTTTAATGCAAGTTTCTTTATCTACACTAAAGTCTATGTTTTCATCATTAGTTTTAAGAACTTTTGACTCAGAAAATATCTGGATTGAATTGTTTGCAGATGTTAAGTTTTCACTGCTAATACCTGGAAGTAATAATTTATTATAGTCTCTTATATTGTGATTATCTTCTAGTAAACATCTAGCTACTGCTACTTTCCATCTATCTGGAATTCCTTGCCTAACCCATGAATAAACAGTTTTTTCATTTATTAGTTCAGATGTTAGTTTCTTTAATCGGGCAGTTAATTTTTTTCCTCCACCTAATTTTTTGATGATATCACTACATTCTAAATTCTGCATAATATAACTATATGTTAAAAATCATAAATTGTCAATAAATTCTATATTATATAGAATTAAAATTCTTTTTATGATAGATTATTTTAATATTATATTATAAGCATTTTTTTCAGTTCCACCATATAGATCTAATGCTTTTTCTTCTAAGTAATCAAGATCTATAGCATTAGGATCTAGTAGTTTTATTTTCTCTTTATACTTAATAATTTTATTTTCTAATAAATTTTGGTAGGTTTGCTGATTATTTAAAGTTTTTTTCTTTTCTACGTAAGCATTTATTCCATTATCAAAACCTATTAAATGATAAACTAGATAGGAAATAGGTAAAATTGATAATATTAGAAAGAATTTAATTTTAAACACAAAAATATTCTCCTGCATAATTTAAATTTTTATTATTTTTTTCTATATATATAAGTCTATTGTATTTAGCTCCCCTTTCTGATCTAGCTACAGAACCAGTTTTTATTAATCTTGAATTACTGCCTACAGATAAATCTGCTATAAAAGTATCTTCTGTCTCACCAGACCTGTGAGAGATTATATTTTCTATTTTATTAGATTGAGCTAGGTTAATAGTGTCTAATGTTTCTGTAAGAGATCCTATCTGATTTAGCTTTATCAAAATAGAGTTAGCTGCATTTTTAGATATACCATATTCTAATCTTCTTTTATTAGTAACAAACAAGTCATCACCTACAATTAATGTTTTTTTTCCTAAATTTGAATTTAACTCTGTCCACCCATTCCAATCATCTTCTGAACAACCATCTTCTATAGAAAATATGGGATACTTTTTAGTTATATCCTTCAAATAAGACACCATTTCTTTACTATTTAATTCTTTTTTATTGGAATCTAAAAAGTATTTTTTATTTTTATAGAACTCTGACGATGCTATGTCCAAGGATATTAGAACTTGTTTTTCCGGATTAAGTTTTGATTTTTTTATTGCTTTTATTAAATATTCTAAAGGTTCATAGTTATTTTTAAAATTTGGAGCGAAGCCTCCCTCATCTCCTACTGAGGTTGAGTAATTATTTTTTTTTAATATGTCTTTAAGATTAAAAAAAATCTCTGAACACCAACTTATTGCCTCTGAAAAACTTTTTGCTCCAACTGGTGCCAGCATATATTCTTGTATATCTAAGTTATTTATAGCATGAGCACCACCATTAATTACATTAACAAGAGGTACAGGCATATAGTTGGTATTTATACCTCCTAAGTATTTATATAATTCAATATTTTCACTTTTAGATGCTGCTTTTGCAACAGCAAGACTCACTGATAGAATAGTATTAGCCCCCAATTTTTTTTTATTTTTAGTTCCATCTAAGTCTATTAATAACTTATCAATATTTTTTTGATCCTTAACATCTAGACCTTGGAGGCTATCCAAAATAATTGACTTTATTAGCTCTATATTATTCAAAACTCCCTTACCCATATACCTTTTAAGATCTTTATCTCTTAATTCTAATGCTTCATAGATCCCTGTAGATGCACCAGAAGGGACTGCTGCTTTGCCGGAAATACCATTACTTAAAATAACTTCAGTAAGAAGTGTTGGAATGCCTCTGCTATCGATTATTTCATATGATTTTATATTTTCTATATAACTCATTGTTTTACTATATCATCAATTTGCTTAAGTTTTATTAATAAATTTCTTAAATTTTTAATATCTAGCATATTTGGCCCATCACTGGGAGCATTATCAGGATCTTGATGAGTTTCAATAAATATTCCTGAAACACCTGTAGCTATGGAAGCTTTTGCTAAGCAAGGCACAAACTCCCTTTGCCCTCCTGACTTATCTCCTTTACCACCAGGTTGTTGAACTGAATGAGTGACATCAAATATCACTGGCCATCCTGTTTTTTTCATAATAGGTATAGATCTCATATCTGATACTAAATTATTATAGCCAAATGAAGTTCCTCTCTCACATAATAAAATATTATCAGCTCCAGCTGATACTAATTTTTTAATTATATTAGACATTTCCCAGGGAGCTAAAAACTGCCCTTTTTTAACCATGACAGCTTTATCTGTTTTTGCAGCGGCTATTAACAAATCAGTTTGTCTGCATAAAAATGCAGGTATTTGTATTACATCTACAATAGTCATAACTTCTTTACATTGTTCTTTTTCATGTACATCAGTAATAATATTTATCTTTAAGCTATTTTTTAAATACTCAAAAATCTTTAACCCTTCATCTAAACCTACACCTCTTTTACTATTAATACTTGTTCTATTAGCTTTATCAAATGATGACTTATAAATAAATTGTATATTTAGTTCTTCACAAATGCTTTTTATTGAAGAAGCCATATCAATTGCATGTTCTTTGCTTTCTATGGCACAAGGACCAGCAATCAAAACAAAAGGACTATTATTACTTATTTCAATATTATTTAAGTATAATTTCTTTTGATCACTCATTGTTTTTCTTCTTTTCTAAGCTTGCTTCAATAAAAGAATTAAATACCGGATGAGGATTAAGAGGTTGTGAAGTCAATTCCGGATGGAATTGCACACCTAAAAACCAGGGATGATTTGTTAATTCAATTATTTCAGGTAATTTTCCATCAGGCGATCTGCCAGATATTATCAAACCATTTTTTTTAAATAGTTTTTCATAATTTATATTCATTTCAAACCTATGCCTATGTCTTTCATTTATAATATTCTTTTTATAAACACTCTTAGCTAAAGTAAAGTTATTAATTTTACATTTGTAACTGCCTAGACGCATTGACCCACCATAATCTGAATTAACACTTCTTTTTATAAATTTATTTCCTTTTTTCCATTCGGTCATTAAACCAATAATATTTTCTGAATTTTTTATACTAAATTCACTAGAACTAGCATTTTTTAACCCAACAACATTTCGTGCATATTCAATAACAGCTAATTGCATGCCAAAACATATACCTAAAAAAGGTATTTTTTCTTCTCTTGCATATTTAATAAATTTAATTTTTCCATTTATTCCTCTTTTTCCAAAACCACCAGGCACTAAAATGCCATTTAAATCCATAAAATTAGGTTTTTTATTAAGAGATTTTTCAGAGTCAATCCATTTAATATTTATCTTAGCAAAATTTCTAATTCCACTGTGAGAAAGTGCTTCAATAAGTGACTTATAAGCATCTTTTAATTGAATATACTTTCCTATAATTCCAATATTAACTGAATATTTTGGCTTGCTTTTGATTAAGCTTATTTTATTCCAACTTATTAGATTAGCTTTGTTTTTTGACTTTATATTAAAGCTCTCTAATACTCTACTATCTAATCCTTCTGCATTTAAGAACGTTGGTAATTCATAAATACTATCCACATCTACAGCTTGAATTATATTTTTTATATTAATATTGCAGAATAAAGCTATTTTATTTTTATCAGAGTTAGAAATTTTTCTCTCACATCTACATATGAGAATATTTGGCTGTATTCCTATTTCTCTTAATTCTTTGACGGAATGCTGAGTGGGTTTAGTTTTTTGTTCATCTGCAGCTGTTAGATATGGAACTAATGTCAAATGTAAAAAAAATAGATTGATGTCTTTGTAGCTCATTGCTTAACTGTCTAATAGCTTCTAAGAAAGGTAGACTTTCTATGTCCCCGACTGTACCACCTACTTCCACTATTAAAAAGTCTACTTTTTTTAAACTTAAGCATATACTTTTTTTAATCTCATTAGTAACATGAGGAATAACTTGAACTGTTTTGCCTAAATATTTTCCTTTGCGCTCATTATTAATTACATTTTGATAAACTCTACCTGCAGTTATATTATCATTTTTAGTTGCATTAACTCCTGTAAACCTCTCATAGTGACCTAAGTCTAAATCAGTTTCTGCACCATCATTTGTAACAAAAACTTCTCCATGCTGATTAGGATTCATTGTTCCTGGGTCAACATTTAGATAAGGATCAAGCTTTCTTAACTTAACTTTGTATCCTCTTGATTGCAGAATAGCAGCTAATGATGCAGCAGTAAGACCTTTACCAAGAGAAGAAACAACTCCTCCGGTTATAAAAATAATTTTTGTTTTAAAATTAGTTAACTTTGATATAACAATTTACTCCGTATCAGGTACAATTGGTTTATTCTCTTCTATGTCTTTATCAATTATTTCTTCTATATCAGTATTATTCATAATTGATTTTTCTTTTAAGTTTCCTGATAAGATAGCTAACAAAAGGCTATTTCCTAAAAATAAAGCAGCTATAATAGCGGTTAGTTTTGTAAGAAAATTGGCAGAACTTCTTCCTGTAAGCATTCCTGAAAAACTTCCTCCCCCTATTCCACCTAACGCGCCTCCATCACTGCGCTGGATTAGTATGATTACTATTAATACTATAGCTAATAGAGCATGAAATATTAAAAAAATATTAAACATAAATTCTCCTAAATTTATAGACTATCATAAATTTTACAAAATTCACTAGCAATTAATGAGGCTCCTCCAATTAAACCACCATTAACACTTTTTAGTGAAAATATATTCTTTGAATTGCTTGAATTAACTGAGCCTCCATAAAGAACTGGAATATTAGCGAAACTATATTTTTTTGATATAAATTTTTTAATAAACTGATGCATAATTTCTATCTCACTTAATTGGGGGGTTTTATTAGTACCTATTGCCCATACTGGTTCATAAGCTATAACTAAATTTTTAAAATCCATATCTTTATTAAAAATATTGTTTAACTGTTCTTTTAATTTTCTAGTACTTTTATTATTTTTATAGTCATCAAAGCTTTCCCCTACACAAAATATAATTTTTAATTTATTTTTTACTGCTAACTCAATTTTTTTAACTAGCATAGCATTATTTTCTTTATAATATATTCTTCTTTCTGAATGTCCTAGAAGTACATATTTACAGCCCATAATCCTAATCATATTAGCTGAAATATCTCCCGTATAAGCTCCTTTATCAAACTGACTGCAATCCTGGCTTCCAAATATTATTTTATTTTTAAGTATATTTTTAAAATATAATATCGAATTTACTGGTGGTAATATGACAAACTTTTTATTTTTGTTATTTTTAATTCGTTTTTTTATTTTATTCAATAGTATAATACCACTCTTGTGATTATTATTCATTTTCCAGTTAGCAACTAAAAGTTTTTTCTTCACTTAATACCTTTCATAAAAATAATGTAAATAATTGTTTTATATTTATATAAAAATGTTAAATATAAATATTATTATGATAAAAAAAATAAGTACGTCTATTAAAAATATTGGGACTAAGACTTTAATACTAATAATTGCCCTAAGTTTTGCTGTTTGGGGGATAGGTGATATTTTTACAGGAGACAGCAATCCAACTATAGCAACTGTTGGAGATTCAAAAATTAAATTAAAAAGATTTAATTTGGAATATCAAGCAGTACTTCAAAACCTTAGACAAAGCTCTGATCAGCCATTAACAGAGGAGTTTCTAAAATCTATGGGCTTACAAAATAGTGTTTTAAATAATATGATAAATAAAGAATATATAAATATTCTTTCTAAAGAGTTGGGCATTAATATTACTCCAAAATATATTAAAAAAAGTCTTATTCAAAATAGAATTTTCCATGATCAATTAGGAGTTTTTAATCAAGATTACTTTAACTATTTTTTAAATAGAAATAATATTTCTGAAAGTGAGTTACTTAGCATAAGTAAGAATGAATTAATAAATGATATTTTTATTAAATCTTTAGAATTCTCAAGCTTTACTCCTAAAATTGTAGCCAATAACCTAATAAATAAAAGAGATTTAGTAAGGAAGGCTGAAGTATACGAAATAGATACTTCAGCAATGCTAATTAATAAAAAGTTAAGTCAGAATGAAATAAAAGAAAAGTATGAAAAAGTAAAATCAAATATACTTAATCCAGAAAGAAGAAGTATAAATTTAATATTCATAAATAAAGATAATATTGATACTAACATATTATTAAAAGAAAAAGAGTTACTAGATATATATAATGCAAATAAAAAAAGTTATTCTAAATCAGAAAAAAGAAAATTAATGCAATTTATATTTGAAGAGAAAGAAGAAGCTGTAATATTTGCAGAAAATATTAAGAATATGACTGATATAGATGAATATTTATCAAAAGAAGGTATTAAAAAGGAAAGTGTTACATTAGAAGTTGAAGAAGGAGAATTAGAAGAAAAAATAAATTTAGAAGCTTTCAAATTAAAAGAAAAGCAGTTTTCTAAGCCATTAAATAGTTCATTTGGCTGGAAGGTATTATATATAGAAAATATTATAGCTGAAAATATAACTACTTTTAAAGACGTTAAAGATGAAATAAAAAAGGATCTCACTACAGACTTGTTAAATGAGAGAATATATAAAAAAGCAAATCTTTTTTATGAAAGTTTTATTGAAAACAATAATTTAGAGGATTCCCTAAAAAAAACTAGCCTTAAAAAAATAAAATTAGAAAACATTGATTTAAATAATATTGCTCCTCTTCTTAAACAATATGACTTAGACACAAAAGAAGATACTTTTATTAAGATTGTTTTTAACTTAAATGAAAATTCTATTTCTGATCCTATAGAAGATGAAGCTTTATCATTAGTTTTTGTACATTTAGAAAAGGTTACTCCCGCCTCTCCAAAGAACTTTAGTGATGCAAAAAATGATGTTATAGCAATACTAAACAGAGAAATCAAACAGAATATAGCCCTTAAAAACTCAACTGAACTTCTAACTAACTTGCTAGAAAAGAAAAAAATAGATATTAACAAATATAAATATACTAAAACAGATTGGCTTACAAATGATTCTAGAGTTAAGCCAGAATTTGATATTAAAATAAAAAATATTATTTTTAAAACTCCAATGAATAACTATTCACAAAATAAACAAATAGATGAATTTAAATATGTTATTGTTAAACCAATTGAACAAAGTAACAAATTATTAGATACTAAAAAAACTACCAGTACTGAAGAAATAAAATTAGAAGTAAGCAAACAAATAGATAATGACTTATTAGGAGCAATGCTAGATGATTTAAAAACAGAGAAGAAAAGTTCAGTAAACCAAACTTTTTTAGACTCATTTTAAATGTTAGAAGTATTTCCTAAAAAAAATTATTTTTTAAAAAGTGTAAAAAAAAAAGAAAATCAAGTAATATGGGCAAAAGTTAAATCTGACCTAGACACACCTGTATCTGTCTATTTGAAACTATGTTCAGGCCTTAAAAATACTTTTTTATTAGAATCTGTACAAGATGGTACCTATAGAGGAAGATATTCAATAGTAGGATTAAAACCTGATATAATATGGAAATGTAAAAACGGTATTGCCTATAAAAAAATAATAAAAAAAAAAAGTAAAACAAACTTTACTAAAGAAGTTATACCTCCTTTAGTTAGCTTAAAAAATTTAATAAATGACTCAAAAATAAATATTCCCAAAAATCTTCCGCCTATGTCAGCTGGTCTGGTAGGCTACTTGGGCTATGAAACAATTGAATTATATGAAAAAATGCCATTAAGAAAACATGAAGAATTAAACATGCCAGATGGTTTTTTTATAAGACCAACAGTTATGGTTATATTTGATGGAATTAAAAATGAAATTATTTTTATTTGTCCTTATTGGTTTTCTAATCAAAATAATTTTAGTAAAGACTATGATGAAATTACAAAAAATATTAAAAATTTAATAGGTTTAATCAATAAATTACCAAAGAATTATACCTTTAAAAAAAATAATAAAAAAATGTTAAAGCCTAAGTCTAATATGAGCAAAAAAAGATTCTTTAAAATGGTTGAAACAGCAAAAAAAATATATTTTTGAAGGAGATATATTTCAAGTAGTGCTTTCACAAAGATTTAAGGCTAAATTTACTTTACCACCATTTGAATTATACAGGTCTTTAAGAAGTTTAAACCCCTCACCATTTTTATTTTATATGAATTTGAAAGATGAAGCACAAAGTGACTTTTCAATTATTGGTTCTAGTCCTGAAATATTAGTCAAGTTAGAAGGAAAAAAAATTACAATAAGACCTATAGCTGGCACTAGAATAAGGGGAAAAAATAATATTGAAGATGAAAAACTTAAAAATGAACTGCTTTCAGATCCTAAAGAGTTAGCAGAACATCTTATGCTTTTAGATTTAGGAAGAAACGACGTAGGAAGAATATCAAAAGTAAACTCTGTTAATGTAACTGAAAAAATGAAAGTTGAGTTTTATAGTCATGTTATGCATATTGTGTCCAATGTTATAGGAATTGCAAAAAACCCTAAAAATATAATAGATATTTTAATGGCAGGTTTTCCTGCAGGAACTGTATCAGGAGCACCAAAGATAAGAGCTATGGAAATTATTAATGAGCTAGAACCACAATCAAGA
>CACHHO010000011.1 GCA_902579545.1 Rhodospirillaceae bacterium
ATTAGACTGTCATCTATTTCAGTATTTTTAAGAACTGGTAATAATTTATTCTTTACCTCTTTTTCATTAATTTGATTAACAGATAAGATTTCTTTATTTAAGCTTAACAGATTAAATATTAGATCTCTTTTTTCTTCAAATTCTTGAGTAACCTTTGGAATTATCAAAAAAGTTTCTTTTTTATAGTTATTTTCCTTTATTACATTGAATATAAAAATAACATGAATAAGCAAAATATTTAAAAAAATCATATTATTTAGTATGAAATATATATAATCCAATTTATGAGATGGATAATATTTAGTTTTAATGTAATTCATTCATTAATTTCTATTAAATTTTTATTTGCTATACTAAATTTTTTACTATAATTTATTTCATTGTTTTTAGGCACTTTTCCAAAAATTATAATAGTAGTGCCTATTTTATTCAAAGCAAGCAACAAATAGTTGATTTTTTTTTGAACTCTTTCCTCTATGTCTGTAAAAAAATTATCCAATAATAATATTCTAGGCCTACCAATTATTGCTCTTGCAAACTGAGCCAGTCTTAGTTCTGCGTTACTCAATTGCTTTATACTTTTATTTATCTTTTTTTCTAGGCTAAGCCAAGGAAGTAGCTCCATTAGAGCTAAATCTATGTCTTTTGCCTTTTCTTTTTTTAAAATTAAAGGAAATATTATATTTAGTCTTAGGTTAAAGTTATCTACAAATTTATTTTCTTGGAATACAATTCCTATTTCCCTATGTATATCAGATAATTCGTTTTCATTCAGCCTTTGAATATTTTTACCTAATAGGTATAAATTACCTATATATGGCTTTTCTAATAACCCTATAATATTTAATAATCGTGTTTTCCCTTCTGAATGTTTGCCGTCAACAGATATTATACTGCCAGAAGGTATAAAAAGACTTACTTCCTTTATAATTATCTCATTCATATTATTAATTATTGAAATATTTTCCAATCTTATCAAATCTGTACCTTTTAATCCAAATTGTTGTATAATTATTAATTTATAGTCTATAATAAAAAAAATGATATGAATATAAAATGCTTAAAATGTGAAACTGTATTTGAGTTACCTGAGTTACAAAGTTCTATTCAAACCGTTAGATTGAAATGTAGTGTGTGCCATCATGAATGGGATTATAGTTTACAAAAAACTAATTTAGAAAATAATGAAAAAGTAAAATCCTTTATAGGACTTAAAAAATTAATGTTTTTAAATCTTATAATTATCTTTCTAACAATACTTACTCTTGTTTTATTAAGAGAAAAATTTGAATTTATTAATGATTATTGGCAAAACATTTATCTTTTTTTTGACAATTTAATACCAATTTAGCAAATTACCTATATATTTTTTATCCTTTGAACTCCTATTTTCTTGGTTATATCTATTGTACAACTCATCAGCTATTTTTCTTGCAGACTTGATCTTTCTTTCTTCAGGAATAATTAGTCTACCCCCTGATGCAGTTCCTTGATATTCAATATTTTCATTTTCTGATAAGTGCTCTTGTTGCACATTATTTTCTGGCTCTTCATTGCCTCTTTGAACTAATTGAGGAATATTTGAATTAAACTCTTCAGCATTAATCCTGTTAATTGACCTTTGTATCATTTCTACAGCTCTACCTTGTGCATTTGCAGCTTCATCAGGTCTTCCATTATCTAAATCTCTAGATGCCTGTCTCATAGCTCTATCAGCCCTTCCTAACTCTTGTGGAATTTCATTTTCTGATGCACCTATATCTCTCATTAGATTACCTAATGTATTTCTCAACTCTTCTTGTCTATTTTTTGGACTTTTTCCTCCACTTCCTTCGGAACTTTGTTTAAACTTACCTCTATCTGCTGCTCTATTAAAAGTTTCTTCCATTACCCTTTCTTGTTCATTTAAGAGATCTGATAATTTGTTTATAAACTCTCTTCTTTTTTGTGATTGATTATAGCTTTCTTTATTTTCATTTGGGTTTTTTATGCTTTCAGACAGCTGTTTTAGCTTTTGTACTTTTTTATTAATATCTTCATTAGAACCTGTTTTTAATAAATCTTCAATTTGCTGGGTTAATTTTTTTATTTCTTCTCTTATACTTTCATTGGTCCTATTTTGAAATTTATTTTCTTTAGCATTATTTTTATTTTCTAGATTTAACAAACTTTCTATATTGTCCTTAAAAATTTTAGAATTAGTACTCATTTTTTCATTTTCTTTTTGTTTAATGCTGTCATAAAGATTTTGTTCAATTTGCTCAAGATTTTTTTTAACTAAGTAAAAATCACCTTCTTCAATCTTTTCTGCCAATTCAAAGAGTTTCTTAAACAGTGCATTATTAATGCTAAATACTATAGCTTCTTCTGGATTCATTATTAACAAAGTTTCTTCGTAACTTTTTTTAACAATAGGATCTTTTAGTAAACTTTTATTAGAAGAAAATAAATCCAATAATTTATCCTTTGCCAACTTAATTGAAATCTTATTCTTTGCAACCTCATTTCTTATAGCCATTACCTCTATTGAGATTTTATTATTAAATGATTTTATTGGCAATTCTAATATATATGAAATAATATCAGATTGATCGACGAAATCTTTAACTTCAACAAACAAAACTGTTTTGTCTCCTGCCCATATCAAGTCTGACATGTATTTATAGAAATAGCTTTCTATAAGTTTTTTATCTATATTGTACTCATTATTAGCGTCTAGTGAATATTTAATGTTTTTTTCAATAAAATGTTCATAGGTTTTAGGCTTATTTATATAAAGGTTAATTTCTTTTATCCCATAATCATCAGTCGCTTTGGTTACAAAAGACAAAGCTACGTCATTAACATTGTAAGGCTTTGATAAAAAAACTATTTTAGGTTTTTTATCTTTTAAAAGAGTAAACTCTATTTTCAAATAATCGTTATTATTTTTTTTTATTAGTAATTCCTGATTTTCTTTTATTTTATGTTTAACTTTATAGTTATTTCTATCAAACTCACTAACTGTAATATTTTCTGAAGAACTAGATATACTAAAGTTGTTTCCTTGAGAGTTAACTAAAATATTCAAATAAGAATTAACTGGCACTAATTTTTTTGATTTGTTTTTTTCTAACATATCTATATTTAGATATTTATAGTCTAAGTTTGTATAGCTAGGAGGCTCAATCCATGCCTTAATTTTGAATATATTTTTTTTATAATTATATTTTTCAAAATTAACTAACCCTTTCAAGTTAGTAAAAATTTTATTATTTTCTTGAGCCCAGTATAAAGAAATAAAAAAAATCAATAAGATAAGAAATCTTGTTTTTAATGGATCTATACTATTAATTGGGAAACTTGGAAAATAAAATTTTATATTTTTAACATTTTCTATTGCACTTAATTTATGTAGATGCCAGATATTTTTATTATAATCTTTTTCTGAAGGCTTGTCTTTAAGAGCATTTAGTGGATTTATATATTTGAAATTTTTTTTTTCAGCCCACAATAAAGTATAATCAATTTTAAAATACTTATAATTTTTGAAAGTATATATTACTAATAATAATAGTAAGGCTAGATATAATATTATAATAGTTATGTGCCAAAAAAATCCATAGTTTTTCCACAGTCCAAAAAAAACAGTTATAAAAAAAAATTGAATAAATAATAGACTTAATAAAATACTATTAAAATTTGCTCTTAAATTTAAGAGTAAGTGTAGAAACCTAATATAAAAAAACCTTTTAATATTTATTAATTTTTTCTTAGCCATGGAGCTATACTTTCAAATTTCGTTAAATCTTCTGTTTTAATTCTCTTTTTTATTTCATAAAATTTTTCATCTTTAACCAATATTTCACTGGCAAGGTCTTTACTATTATAACATGATGACATCGCTGATCCGTAAGCACCTACCTTATCTATAAAAAGATAGTCGCCTTGAGAAATATTTTTAGCTAGATGTGATTCTTTAGATAAAATATCTGCAGTTTCACATATAGGCCCAACTACCTCATAGTCTAAACAATCATTAGTTTGAACTTCTTTTATTAAAGGTTTTATAATATGCTTTGCATCATACAAAGCTGGCCTCATTAAATTATTCATTCCTGCATCAAGAATTAAAAAATTTTTATTTTCTGAATACTTTTTAAATAAAACTTTAGTCACTAAAATGCCGCAATTTGCTAATAGATATCTTCCTGGCTCTAAAATTATAGTTTTATTACTTTTTATAAAGGTATTCTTTATTAAATCAACATACTCGTATAAAAAACTATCAATATCCTTATCGTTACTATAATTAACTCCTATACCTCCTCCAATATCTATATTTTTAATATTATGACCTTTTTTTTCTAGATCATTAGAAAAACTAAGTACTTTTTTAAAAGCTCTTTTAAAAGGTAATATTTTTAATATTTGTGATCCTATATGAATATCAACCCCTACTACTTTTATATTTTTTAGATTTTTAGCTAAATCGTATATTTTGTGTGCATCATTAATCGAAATACCAAATTTATCTGTCTTCTTTCCAGTTGATATTTTTGGATGTCCTCCAGCAATAATATCTGGGTTTATTCTTAAGGCTATTTTTGCTAAGTTATTTTTTTTTTTTGCTATAGAGGACAAGGTATACAATTCTTCCAAAGATTCCACATTGAATTGTTCAATTTTATTTTCTAAAGCAAAAGCCATTTCCTCTTTACTTTTACCTACACCAGAATATACAATTTTATTATTAGGGATTCCTGCTTCCAATGCTTTTTTTAATTCTCCCATAGAAACAATATCTGCTCCCGCTCCACATTTAGCTAAGGTTTTTAGTATTGAAAGATTAGAGTTTGCTTTTACAGAAAAAGCAATAATTGCATTAATTCCTTTTAATGCTTTTTTTAATTTACTAAAATTATTTACAATCGAATTATAAGAATACAAATAAAAGGGTGTCTCTATATTTTTACAAATATCCAATACCCTCTTTTTTTCACAGAATAAATTCTTCCCTTTATATTTAAAGTATTTCATTAAAATTTATAAACTCTTTCTTCATCAATTTCAATTGGTTTACTATCCTTATCATTGCTAAGTGATAATTCACCTTTCTTTCCGCAATTACAAGATAATAATAATAATAGTAAAAATGTTAATATTTTATTCATCTAACCATTTTTCTTTTGCAAAAACTAATTCCTTTTTTATGTTTTCAGGACTTGTTCCTCCTAAACTTTTTCTACTATTCACAGATGCCTCTAAAGTAATTTTTTTAAATATTTCTTTGTTTATTCTTTTATCTATACTTTTATAGTCTTGAATAGTTAATTCATGTATTTGTTTATTTCTTTTATCTGCAAGAGCCACTATTTTTCCCGTAATATTATGTGCATCTCTAAATGGAAGCTTAATATTTTCTACTAACCAATCTGCAAAGTCTGTAGCAGTAATATGTCCTTCATTGCAAAAATTTAGCATATTATCTTGATTAAATGAAATTTCGTCAATCATGCCACTCATAACTTTTAGTGCAGTTTTAGTAGTCTCTATACTATCAAAAAGGGGCTCTTTGTCTTCTTGCATGTCTTTTGAATAAGCCAATGGCAAGGCCTTCATTACATTAAATAAAGCGACATAATTTCCTAAAACTCTACCACTCTTAGCTCTTATCAGTTCTGCTGCATCTGGATTTCTTTTTTGCGGCATAATAGAAGAGCCAGTAGAAAACTTTTCAGGCAGGTTGATAAAATTGAACCCAGAAGAACTCCATAATATAATCTCTTCTGCTAATCTAGATAAATGTATAAAAATTGAACAACTTAAATTTAATGTATCTAATATAAAATCTCTGTCTGATACCGCATCTAAAGAATTATTCATAGGAGAATAAAACCCTAAATTACTTGCTGTTTGCTCTCTATTAATGTTAAAAGTTGTCCCTGCTAGAGCAGCACTTCCCAGAGGCGAATAATTATGTCTTTTTATTAAATCATGTATGTTCAGTCTATCTCTTCCAAACATATTCACATAGGCTAATAGGTGATGAGCTAAGGTTATAGGTTGAGCTACTTGTAAATGAGTAAACCCAGGCATAATGGAAAATATGTTTTTTTCTGCTTTTATTATTAATGATTTTTGAAGTTCCTTTAGTAAGTTATCAATGATTTGATTTTCTTCTCTTACCCAAAGTTTCACGTCAGTAGCAACCTGATCATTCCTAGACCTTGCTGTGTGCAATTTTTTCCCAATAGATCCTACTAACTCTATTAATCTGTTTTCTATATGGGTATGAATATCTTCCATTTCATTTTTAAACTTCATTTTATTATTTTTTATTTCTTTTTGAATTTGATCTAAAGCCTTAATTATTTTATTTTCTTCATGTTTTGTAATAATGTTTTGGTTGCTTAACATCTGGGCATGCACTTTAGAAGCTAAAATATCTTTTTCATATAATTTTTTATCAAAGCTGATTGAGGCATTTATTTTTACCATTAACTCCGATGGTTTTTCAGAAAACCTACCACCCCAGAGATTTTTATTTTTTTTTATAATTTTTTTTTTCATTTACTCTTTAAAAATTCATTATTAATATATGTAATATGCTTATTAAAAATTTTTGCAAATTACTTTTAGTTTCCTTTCTAAAACTACCTAGTTTTTATATATATTCTAATGATATAGATAAAATTCAATTAATAAAAGAAATCTATAATATAAATAAGATAGAATTAATTGATTTTAATGAAAATATTTCTTCAATAAAAGAAAAAAAAGCATCTTTTTATATTTTAAATTTTTGGGCTTCTTGGTGCGCTCCTTGTATTAAAGAAATGAAAAGCCTAAATTCACTTCAATTTAAAGAAAAAAATTTAAGAGTAATAACCATTAGCCAAGACAAAGATATTATAGATACAAGAGCGTTTTTTAATAAAAATAAATACAAAAATCTTGAGAAGTACTTTGATAAAGAAAAAAAAATTATTTCTATGTTTTCAATTAGAGGTATTCCTACTACCTTTATAGCCAATAAAGATTTTGAAGTTTTTGCTAAAGTAGAAGGAGTTATAGAATGGGATTCTAAAAATTTTATAGAATGGCTTAAATCTTATTGAATGAATATTTCTATTACACCAAATTCTATATTATCTTCCTTAAACTATTTTACAGTAGCACTTATTGATTTACCTTGGTAGCGCATATAACCTGTTTTCCGTAAGTCATATCTATGCTTGAGTAAATATATTTGCCACGATTATTTGTTGAAAAAGATGAATGGTCTATAAAATATTAATCTTGAGTTTAAAATATGTAATGAATTTTTTCACTCTAAAAGTTTCTTTCAAATATTATATCAATTTTATTTTCTAATGTTTTATAGTCATCACATCTATAAAAACTCCTGTATTTATCAGTTATACTTGCTGTTGACTTGAAAAAAATACCCGCTTTAGCCTCCTTTAACATACCTATATCATTTAAACTATCTCCTATAGCTATGGTATTAAAATTTAGTTTATTCATGTATTTTAGTGTTAATTTTTTATGGTTTTCTATACACAGTTTAATCCCACTAATCATACCAAAATCATCAACTATTAGTCTATGACAAAAAACAGTGGGATTAGCTAATTTATTAAAAATTGGCTTAGAAAGATTAATAAAAGTATCAGATAAAATTATCACTTGATATTTTTGCCTTAACCTATTTAAAAAATTTATAGCTCCTTCAAAAGGCTCAATTTTTTTTGCAACGTCAAATAGTGTACTAGCTTTTATATTGTGATTATTTAAGACTTCTATTCTCTTTTTCATAAGCTCTTTATAATCACCAACATCCTTAGTTGTTAACCTTAGTTCAGATACTCCAGTCTTATCAGCAAGAGCTATCCATATTTCAGGAACTAAGACGCCTTCTAAGTCAATTCCTATAAAGTTCACTTTATTATACTCATATCATATAGCTTTAGTTATGTCTGGTATAACAGTAAATAAGTCACCTACTAATCCATAGTCAGCTATCTGAAAAATTGGGGCATCTTCATCTTTATTTATTGCTACTATAACTTTGCTATCTTTCATTCCTGCTAAATGTTGAATTGCTCCTGAAATACCTATAGCTATATAAAGTTCAGGTGCTACTACTTTACCTGTTTGTCCAACTTGATAATCATTTGAAATATAGCCCGCATCTACTGCTGCTCTACTAGCGCCAATTGCTGCACCAATCTTATCTGCAAACTTTTCTATTATTGTAAAATTTTCTTTGGAACCAACACCTCTTCCACCTGATATTATTATTTTGGCTGATGCTAAATCTGGTCTTTCGCTTGAGGATACTTCTTTACTAATAAATTTGCTACTGTTGACCTCTTGTATATCAGATAATATTTTTAAAGAAGCATCACCTCCCTTTAAATCAACTGGTTGAAATGCAGTACCTCTAATAGTAAGAATAATTTTTTTGTCCTTTGATTTTACTGTAGCTATAGCATTACCAGCATAAATTGGCCTATCAAATGTTGTTTCATTATGTACCTTAATAATATCTGATACTGGCTGAAGATTTAATACTGCTCCCAATCTTGGAATAAAGTTTTTAGAAAATGTTCCAGAAGGCGCAATAACATAATCGTATTTTTCAATAAAATCTTTAAGAAAATTAACCATACTTTCAGCTGAAACATCTTTTTGCTTTTCTTTAAAAGAATATATGCAGTCAACAAATGCAATATTTTTTATAGTGTTAATTTCAGATGGATCTAATACTAATAAATCTATATTTGAAGATAATTTTTTAGCAGCAGATATAGCAGCCAAACTTGGTCTGTTAACTAATCCGTTGTCTTGTTCTACTATAACTATACTTTTCATAGAATTCCTTCCTTATTTTTTAGGGTGTCAATCAATTCTTCAGAAGTATTTAACATTTTTACTGCCCCACCTCTTTCAGGAGGATTCGTTACTTTTAATTGTTCTAAACGTGGATCTACATCAATACTCAAAGATTCTAATTCTAATATATCTATTGGTTTACTTTTGGCCTTCATAATATTTGGTAAAGATGCGTACCTAGGCTCATTTAACCTTAAGTCAGTAGTTATCACCGATGGTAAATTTATTTTTATTGTTTCCAGACCTCCATCAACTTCTCTAGTAACTAATAAGTTATCTTGTTCTTTTACAATTTTTGAAGCAAATGTTGCCTGAGGCCATCCTAAAATACCTGCTAACATCTGGCCAGTTTGATTAAAGTCATCATCAATAGCTTGTTTGCCTAAAATAGCAATATCAATATTTTCTTTATTGCAAAAATGAGCCAGTATTTTAGATATTGCAAGAGGCTCAAGAGATTTATTTGTTTTTACAATAATCCCTCTATCTGCACCCATAGCTAATGCAGATCTAATAGTTTCTTGAGTTTCTTCTGTTCCTATAGATATGGTTATCACTTCCTTTATGATATCTTTTTCTTTAAGTCTAACAGCTTCTTCAACAGCTATTTCGTCGAATGGGTTCATTGACATTTTTACGTTTTCCATGTCAACTCCTGTATTATCTTTTTTTACTCTAATTTTTACATTATAATCAATTACTCTTTTTACTCCAATCAATGCTTTCATAATAATTCCTAATTTTTAATTAAACCAAATAAAATTACAATTAACAGCACAGCAACAGCTTGGAACAGAACTCTCATTCTCATAAGCTTTTGTGACCAGTTTTTATTAAAACTATCGCCACGAGCCATAGCTATAATACCTATAACAAGAACTATGAATACAGCAACAGAGAAAAGAATTAATCCAAAATTTAATACAAATTGCATTTATGACTATTAATAAGCGTTTAATAATTATATATATATATATATATTAATAAGAAAAATTGTATACTTAATTATGACTTTTAGAAAACTTAAGGGCCCTATAATAGATAAAGGTGATGCAACTAAATTCTTAGTAATTTTTTTACATGGCTGGGGATCAGATGGTAATGACCTAATACAGATAGCTAACAGCTGGGAGAGAAAACTTGATAATATCACCTTCATATCGCCTGATGGTCCAGAAACCTGCCCTGGCAATCCATTAGGAAAACAATGGTTTGATATTTTAAGTAATAATGATGAATTAATACTAAAGGGCATAGATGATGCTTATTTAGACTTAAAAAACTTTATTAATATACAACTAGAAAAGTACTCATTAAGTCCAGATAAATACTTTTTAGTAGGTTTTAGTCAGGGCACTATGTTAGCAATATATACTTCTTTAAGAGAAAAGCTTTTAGGGGTAGTAGGTTATTCTGGGGCTTTTATTGGAAAAAAATCAGAAAAAAATCTTTTTAAAAATGATTATATTCTTCTTCATGGCAAGGCAGATACTATTGTACCAATTGAAAAAATGCATGATGCTATACAAAAACTTGAAGGAATTGCTAATAATATAGAAAATAGAATTTATGATAACTTAGAACATTCTATTAATGAAGAAGGCTTACAAGAAGGATTAAATTTTATAAAAAAAAGAATTTAGTTTTGCAAAAGTTTTTTTGTATAATGTCATATGTAGAGGAGGCATGAAATTAGTATTTTAGATAATAGTCCCTGCTTAGTATTAAATGCAGACTATCAGCCATTGAGTTATTTTCCTTTGTCTTTGTGGGGATGGCAAGATACCATCAAAGCCGTTTTTCTTGATAGAGTAAACATAGTTGCTGAGTACGAGAAAAGGGTAAACTCATCTACTTTTTCGATGCTTTTACCAAGTGTTATATCCTTGAAAAAATTTGTTCCTTTAAATAAAAGGATACCTTTTACTAGATTTAATTTATTTCTAAGAGATCATTTTAAATGTCAATATTGTAATATAAAATTTAAAGCGTCAGAGTTAACATTTGATCATGTAATATCAAGGTCAAAAGGGGGTTTGTCTAACTGGGAAAATGTAGTTTCTGCCTGCTTTAAGTGCAATAATAAAAAGGGTAGTATAAGCTATAAAGATGCCAATATGAAACTAGTAAAAAAACCGAAAAAACCTACCTTCTTTGACCTTAGAGAAGCAGGTAAACTGTTCCCACCTAATTATCTTCACCATACTTGGAATGACTTTTTATATTGGGATACCATCCTAGATTCTGAATAAAGCTTATGTTTTTGCATAAAAATCATCTCAGCATATATTTGCTTTTTAGCATTACGTTAATTCTTTTTATTTTTAAACTTTTATTTAATTATTATTTGGCTTTACCCTTACACTTTGACGAAGCACAATATTGGGATTGGTCAAGAAATCTAGATTGGGGCTACTTTTCTAAGCCACCTTTTTTAGCATTTTTAATAAAAACTATTACTATCACATGTGGTGACACTGAAAACTGTATAAGGTCATTATCACCTATATTACATTCATTTACAGGGGTTATTATTTATTACACCGTATATACTATAACAAGAAATCAATATATATCCATATTTGGTTCGCTGTTGTATTTAATAATGCCTGGAGTAATATTTTCTTCTTTATTTATATCTACAGATGCGCCATTACTATTATTTTCATCCTTAAGTGCATTGTTTATTGTCAAAATTTTTAATAACAAAAACAACAAAAGTATCTATTTTCTTTTTCTTTCTATTTCACTTGCTTTTGGCATATTATCTAAATATGCAGCCTTGTATATACTAATAAGTATTTTCACGTCTATAATTTTTATCAGAGAAAGCAGAAAGTTTTTTATAAATAAAAAGTTTTTGCTATGTATATTAGGAATTATAATAATTATAGCGCCCAATATTAGTTGGAATTTACAAAATAACTTTGTTACCTTTTCCCATACAGCATCAAATGCTAATTTGCAAGGGCTTCAATTAAATATACATTCAGCCATATTTTTTTTTTCTAGCCAAATTTTTATTTTTGGAATAATACCATTTGTTTTAACTTTTAAAAATATTATAAACTTTAAAAATATAAACGTTATACAAAAAGTAGTATTTTTAAATTTTTTTATTCCTATAATTTTAGTTTTATTTTTAGCTACATTTTCTAGAGCAAACTCTAATTGGGCTGTTGTGGGATACCCTTTTGGTTGTATATTTTTAGCCTCTATTATTGACAAAAAAAAACAATTTTTAATAAAAGCTTGTTTGACTAACCAATTTATATTCTCTTTTGTGTTATTAATATTTATCTTCACTTTGCCTAACTTTAACATTGATCCTTTTTACAAAATTAGACATATAAAAAGTTTAGCTATTCAAATAGAAAATGAACTAAAAAATACAGAAAATGTAGCTTTCATGGCTGATGATAGAGAAGATTTTGCACATTTAAACTACTATATAAAAGAGATGGATGTTATTAAAGTCAAGTGGAATGGGGATAAAAAAATTGATGACCACTACGAACTTACCACCAGTGTAGAAGACTTAATAAATAAGAATGTTTTATTCTTGACACGAACTAAACCTACCAAAGCAATGATTGATAGGTGTGAAAAGCATGAGAAAATTTCTAGTTATAAATTTACTTATGGCAATAAAGAAAGAGTTTTTAACTTATTTCTATTAAAAAGCTGGAATTAATTATTTTTTTTTAATTAAATTAAAAACATCTTTAAAAAAACTTGTAACTCCATTAACTATTATATTAATGCTTAACTCTATTTTATTATGCTTATTTATAAAATAAATATTTCTGGCATATATAAATAAGCCGGTTGCCTGTCCCATAATAAAAACTGGGTCCTTTCTATGAATTGCATAAACTAACAAAGTTATGCCTCCTAAAATACTAAAAAACCAAAAACCTAGAGGAATTATGCTTTTCTTGTTTATCTCGCTATATATCCATTGAAGTATAAATCTGGTGGAAAAAAAAATTTGCCCCAAAAACCCAATTACTAACCACCCTAAACTAATTTCCATTTTTATTTCTCCTTGAAATGTTAATTTTTTTATTATTTTCCAATAATATAGGCCAAGTTATTCTTTTATTAAGCCAAATTACACCAAAAATATCACTGATACCTACTAATAACCTTTGAAAATTAGAATACTTTGAAACACCACTTTTTCTGGCTCTGTGATTAACAGGAACAGAAACAACTTTACCATTAAAAGTTTTAAATAAAAAAGGTAAAAATCTATGCTGATGGTTGAAAAATGGTAATTCTAAAAAATCTTCTTTTTTAAATACTTTTATAGCGCATCCTGTATCAGGAGTATCGTCATGTAAAACTATTTTTCTAATTCTAAATGCTAATCTGGATGCTATTTTTCTAGCAGGACTGTCATTTCTATTAATTCTGTTTCCTATTACCATCATGAATAATATTTTTTCATCAAAATTATTAATTAATTTAATTATATCCTTAGGATCATTCTGTCCATCACCATCTAATGTCACTATATGATCGAAATTTGAATTTCTAATGCCTGTAATAAGTGCCATACTTTGCCCGTAATTTTTTTTGTGATTAATTACAATAATATTTTTTTCTTTTTTATTAATATCAGACAAAAATTCTTTTGTAATATCAGTTGATCCATCATTTACAATAATCACCTCATAAACTATTTTTTTATTTAATGTCTTTTTTATTTCATTTATTAAAGCGGAAATATTATTTTTTTCATTAAATATTGGTATTACTATTGAAATTTTCTTAATCATTTTTCTCTATACTGTTATACCTTTTATAAATTTCATTATATTCTAAGCTATTTTTATCAATTAAACCCAATAATTTTTCATAATATATTTTAGCCTCTTTATAATTATTTTTTTTATACGATTGCTCAGCTATCACCATAATTGCAGTTAAATCATTTGGGTCTCTATATAAAATTTCTTTAAATAAGAATAATGTTTTATCAGATATTTTTTCTTTTTCTAAAATCAGCCTTGTATTTGCCTCACCTTGTAGTAGTTCAAAATCATTTTTGCTAATATCTCTTCCTTGCTCAAAAAGCTTTAGGGCCCCTTCAAAATCTAGCAATAGATACTTAGATTGTGCAACTTTTTTAATAAGTTCTATGTTATTAGGTTCTTTCAGCAACATCTCTTCCATTGCCTTTACTGCCTGTGTTATATCATTAGGTTTAATATTATTATATTTAATTATGCTAATATTATTATCTATTTTTTCGAAAAAATTACTACCCATCCAAAAGTTAGATTTAAAAATATAAATAACAAAGGTTATAGAAAACAAGAAAAGAAAATTAAAAATTAATAAAATTTTATTTTTTTTCTTAATTATTTTAAAAAATTTAGAAAACATTAAAAAAACACAAGTAGTACATAAAAAAATAATAAAAAGTAAAACCAATATCATTTTTTTATTTTAATTCTAGTTTTTTTAAATCCTACAAAGCCTATAATTAAAAAGGAAAGTATTGGACCTAACCACAATAATAAATTTGTCTTATTAAATAGAGGTTTAAATAAAATAAACTCACCATATCTACTTACTAAAAAATCTTTAACCTCCGTCTTGCTCTTACCTTCTTTAAGTTTCTCGTAAATAATTTTTTTCATATCGTTTGCTAAATCTGAGTCTGAATCTAACAAAGACTGATTCTGACATACCATGCAACGAAGCTCAGATAAAAGACTTCGTAAGTCCTTTTTAATTTTTGCTTCTTCTTGAACTCCAAATATTAAAAAAGGATAAAGTAGTAACTTTAAAATTAGGTAATATTTTATAATTAGCATCTGTAAAATATAAATCTATTTATTAAGTAAATATACTATATTTTTAAACTTTTCTTCAGTTAAAGGACCAACTTGTCTATATTTTATTTTTCCTTTTTCATTAATAAAATATGTTTCAGGTACTCCATATAAGCCTAGATTAATAGCAGCTCTTCCTTCAGGGTCCATCATAATTAATTCATATGGATTTCCTAAATCAGAAATAAATTTTTTTATGTTGGCTTTTGTATCCTTATAACCAATACCAATTATAATATAGTCTTTATTAAGTTGTTTTAGTACTTCATGTTCGGCAACACAAGGCACACACCAAGAAGCAAAATAGTTAACAATAAAAGGTTTTTTCCCTTTTATTTCCGTAATAGATAAGTCTCCCTCTAAAACTTCTAAATTTAATTCTGGAAGAGTTTTATTCAACATAGCAGAGCTCAGATGTTTACTTTCATTCATATTAGTTATTTTCCAATATAAAAAATATGAAAGGATACAAAATATTATAATAGGACTAATTTTTAAAAGTCGCATACTTTTTTTTTCTTTTTCTATCAAGAATTGATATTATTCCACCAAATGCCATAAAAAAAGCTCCTAACCAAATTAAAACTATAAATGGATTATAATAAATCCTAACAATTCTTTTCCCTGAATTCTCTGGTTGTTGCTGCCCCATAACAATATATAAATGATTAAATACATTTCTATAAATTGCTGCCTCTGTAGATGGCATCCCTGTATCTAAATATATTCGTCTTTCAGCTTTCATAGTTATTTTCTTATCATCTTTTTTAACTAAAAACTCACCTCTTTCAGCAATCCAGTTTTTTTGATTAATTTCTATTACATTTTGCAAGGTTATTGTATATTTATAAATTTTTGTAGTTTGACCTTGTTTAAGCACTCCTTCAAAATATTTTTTTTTGCTATCAGATACTGCCACTCCAAGAATAAATATAGCTAATCCTAAATGTGCTACATACATTCCATAAGTAGATATAGGAATACCAAACACTTTACTAATTTTAATTTTTCTTTTATGTAGTTTACTATTAATTTTATCTAAGAAGTCATTTAATATAGAAATTAATAACCAAACTGATAAAGCTATTCCTAAATAAAAAATGGTAGGTCCGTTATATACGAATAAAATTGCTATAAGTAAAAAAATGAATATTGTAAAAGCTTTTCCTATTTTAGTGTAAAGCAATTCAAAAGAATTTCCTTTCCAGTTAATATTAATAATTATTCCACTTATAAAGATCGCAGGCATGATAATAGGTAAAAAAACTAAGTTAAAATATGGAGCGCCTACGGATATATCTCTTCCTGTAATAGCCTCTACAAATAAAGGCCAAAGTGTGCCAAGCAATATAGTAATAGCAGATGAACATAAAAATATATTATTTAGCAATAATCCACCTTCTTTAGAAATTAAAAAAAACTTCTCACTATTTTCTATTTTATCATGTCGTATTACATATAAAATTAAAGCAGATGCAGTAATAAAAAAAAGGAAAGTAAGTATATAAATTCCTCTTGCTGGATCTGATGCGAATGCATGTACGGAAGTAAGAAGTCCTGATCTAACAATAAATGTTCCTAAAAGAGTTAATGAAAAAGCTATAATTGACAACAGTATAGTCCAAGATTTTAAGTTATCTCTCTTTTCAGTCACTCTATTTGAATGTAGTAACGCTGTTAGCAATAGCCAAGGAAGCAATGAGACATTCTCAACAGGATCCCAAAACCACCAACCACCCCATCCTAGCTCATAATATGCCCAAAATGATCCAAGAGAAATTCCTAAAGTTAAAAATATCCATGATATTAAAATCCAAGGTCTTATGTCCTTGGCCCAATCTCTAGTTATTTTTCCATCTAATAAGGCTGCGATAGAATACGCAAATGGTACAGTCAAACCCACATATCCAAGATATAATAATGGAGGATGAAAAGCTAGGCCAGGATCTTGCAATACTGGATTTAAACCATTTCCTTCTGATGGGATAGGGCTTATTCTAGTAAAAGGATTAGATGTAAAAATTGTAAATCCTATAAAACCAACATTAACTATATTTGTTGCAAATAAAATTTTTGCTGTAAAGTTGCTAGAATTTTTTTTCGTTGTTAAAGTTAAAAAAAAACCATAAATTCCCAAAATAGCTAACCACATCAGTAATGAACCTTCATGATTACCCCATGTTCCAGATATTTTGTAAATTAGTGGTTTATTAGAATGAGAGTTATTGTAAATGTTCAGAACACTAAAATCAGATATAGCATAACTAAGAATTAATGATAAGAATGAAAATACCAAGAATAAACTTATAATATAGTTAGTCTTTCTTAAAGCATAATAATTTAATTCAGAAAAACTAATAAAATTTACTTTTATTGAAGTAATTAGTTGCATCAAAGATAAAACGAATGCAATTATTAAAAATATATGTCCTATTTCTGCTATCATTTAGATTTTCCACTAATTGCTTTCTTAACTTCTGGAGGCATATAATTCTCATCATGCTTTGCTAAAACTTTTTTTGCAATAAATGAATTGTTCGAACTATTAAAATTTCCCTCAACTACCACTCCCTGATTTTCTCTAAATAAGTCAGGTAAGATGCCTATATAAAAAACTTTTACTACATTTTTATTATCAGTTATTGAAAATATTACATTTAATCCATCTTCTTCATATATAATACTGTCAGTTTGCACTAAGCCTCCTACTCTAATATATTCTTCACCCCTAACATTCTTTTCTAATAGTTTTGTTGGAGAATAAAAAAAAACTATTTTCTCTTCCAACGCTTTCAAAACAAAAAATGTGGCCAGTGCCACACTGATACAGATTAATAAAACTAAATATAGTCTATTTACTTTCCTATTACTAAACACTACTGTTCTTTCAAATAAAGTTCCTTTATTTTTTTTTCGATACTATTTTTCCTTGAGATTACTTTAATTGATAATAAAGTTAATAAAAAAAACCAAAAAGCATATGCCGACCATATAAAAAATGCATAGCCATCCATTTCAAAAAAAAATATTATTTTATTTAACATTCTCTTTTATCCCCTAAAGTTTTGAGAATTAATTTTTTTTTCTTGTATTGCAGACTCAACATTAGTAAGAGCGAGAAAAAAAAATAAAAATAAAATTCCTAAAGACATTATAATCAAAGGAATTAGCATTTCAGCACTTATAGTAGGACCATCTAATCTAAATACACTAGCAGGCTGATGTAATGTATTCCACCAATCAACAGAAAATTTTATAACTGGAATATTTATAGCTCCTATTATTGAAATATATGCAAAAGAAATATCACCATTATTACTAAATTTAAATGCCTTTTCCAAAAAAATTAATCCCATGTAAATAAATAATAGCACTAAAAAAGAAGTAAGCCTAGCATCCCAAACCCAATATGTTCCCCAAGTAGGCTTTCCCCATAGTGAACCTGTTACAAGTGTTATTAAGGTAAAACTAATTCCAATTATTGGTATCTCCTTCGCGATTAATATGAATAGAGGAAACTTCCATATAATATACATTAGACTAAAAAAAAATATCATAATATATGCCAAAAGGCTTACCCAAGCTGAAGGAACATGTATGTACATTATTCGAACAGTTTGACTTTGTTGGTAGTCTGGTGGAGAAAAAAGCAAAGCATCCATTAAACCAATAAATAATAAAAATACTGCCATATATAAACTTATTTTTTTAAATGGGTAAATAACTTTTAGAAACTTGTTTGGGTTTGCAAACCTATGTATTTTTTTTAATAACATTAATTTATTACCGTTCTTAATATTTTTATAGTCAAAATTGGAAAAATAACAATTCCTAAACTTAAAATAGCTAATAATAAATAAATTTCAGCATTTATATTATTATTTGTAACATTTGAACCCATCACACCGAAAATTATAGTAGGCAAGTAAAAGGGTAAAGTGATAAAAGTTAACATTGGGCCTCTTGCGGATATGCCTAACATTATTGCAGATATCGGAGAACCTATTAAAGTTAATATAGCTGTTCCGAGAAATAAAGTAAGAAATAAATAAAAATTGTTACTTTCTCCTGAAAAAATATATGAACAAATAGGCGCTATTATAGCAATAGGCAAGCCACAAAATAACCAATGACTTATACATTTTGCTACCACTATTATAGACATTGAAATACCATTAATTGAATAATATAATAAAGTACCATCTTTAAAATCATCCTTATACATCTGCTCTAAGGCTATTAAATTAGAAAACAAAGCTGCGATCCATATTGCTGGTATAATTATATTTTGTTCTTCTAGGTTCCCTTTTCCAAAAGAAAGAGGAAAAATTAAAAGAGAAAGCATAAAAAAACTAATGGAAAACCATGCTTTATTTGATAAAAAATTTTCCCTAAGATCTTTTTGTAAAATAGCAATGAAAACCTTAAACAATTCTTACCTCTTGTTTTGTATGGATATTTAATAATTTTGTTTGGTCATGAGTAGAAAGTATAGTTATACCTTTTTTATTGATATGTCTTTTTATAGCATCAGCTATTAATTTTTTATTTTTATTATCCATGCCTGAAAAGGGTTCATCCAACAACCATATTTTGCTTTCAAGCAATAAAAGCCTTGCGAAAGATAGTTTTTTTTTTTGACCAAATGATAGTGCTCCTATTGGCTTATATAAAAACTTATCCAAAGAAAAAAATTTTATTATTTTATCTGAGTTAACTTTTGAGTTATAAATTTTTTTCCAAAATGCAATGAACTCCTCTGCCGTTTCATAATCTTTTAGCCCCATATGATGACCTAAATATCCAATTTTTTTTTTCTCTATTTTCCAATTTACTTTGCCTTCAAAAGATACTAGTCCACATAAACTATGTAGCAAGCTAGTTTTTCCTGTTCCATTGTTGCCTTTGATAATTACTAGTCCTCCTTCAAAAACTTTAAAAGATATACAGTTGAATAAAATAAAGTTGTTTCTTTTGCACTGAAGTTTTTCTACAGACAATATAAGCTTATTTTTCATAAAAGTTAGTTATTAGTTCTTTTATCTTCTATAACGATACCATCATTAGGTATTTCACCAAGTTTTACGAATTTTATTTTTGTATTTAATTTAAATTGGCTTTTAAAAAAAACTTTTATATCCTCTTCTAATATTTTATTACCATTTTCTATTTCACATAATAATAATGGATCATCTAAAAAATCTTTAGTGAATAAAACTAATCTAGCTTTATTGATGGCATTAAAGTTTTGAGTAATTTTATGAATTTGCTCTGGAGTAATGAAAAGACCTTTGACTTTAGTAGATTGCTCTGCTCTTCCCATCCATCCTTTAATTCTCATATTAGTTCTACCACAGGGACTAATCTCTTCTATTATAGCTGATAAGTCTCCTGTGGCTAGTCTTATCATAGGATAAGTGTTATCAAGTTTAGTAACCACTATCTCTCCAACTTCTCCTTTTTTTACTTGTTGACTAGATCCTGGCTTAACTATTTCAAGTATAATATTTTCTTCAACTACCATGCCATCATTAACATTATTATTATTATCTTTAGTTTCAAAAGCAATACAACCAACCTCTGCTGTTCCATACATTTGCAAAGGTACTATATTATAATTTTCTTGAAAATATTTTCGAAGTTCTTTTGAAAACGGTTCTGCTCCTACTAAAGCATTTTGTAAAAATGAGAGGTTTATTTTATTTTCTCTCATCTTATTCAAAATTATTTTTAAAAAAGATGGTGTTCCTATATAGAAGTCTGGTTTTAGTGAAGCTATTGTCTCAATCTGTAAATCTGTGTTACCTATTCCTCCTGGAACAACTGTACACCCAAGGTCAATAGCTGAATTTCCTAACATAATACCTGCTGGGCCTAAATGGTAAGAAAAAGTATTATAAACCAGATCACCTTTTCTTAGTCCTGCTGCATATAAACAACTCTTCATATTCCAGAAATCTCCTACTTCTCCTGGTTCATAAATAGGTCCTGGTGAAGCAAACATGTATGCAAACTCTTTTGGGTTTTTTGTATTAAAACCTGCATAAGGAGCATTATCTTTTTGAAGTTCTATTAAATTACTCTTTCTAGTAACAGGAATTTTATTCAAGTCTTCTCTAATTTTTACATTATCTAGGTTAACACCCTGTAATCTTTTTTTCCATCCAACGGAATTATCTGTTATTTTTTTTAATTTTTTGCTTATGTCTTTAAATAGTTCTTTTTCTCTCAATGTAGAGTCTTGGGTTTCATTTTCACTGTAAATATTACTTCTATTAATGGTATTCATAGCCAGCGTTTTCTTCTTTTATATGATTTCAGATCTTTAAATGACTTTCTTTTATCATTGCCTCCACCTAAATAAAACTCTTTGACATCTTCATTTTCCGCAAGCTCACTTGACTGTCCCTCCATCACAATTTTACCATTTTCCATAATATAAGAACGAGCAGATAAACTCAGAGCTAGTTTTGCATTTTGTTCTACAAGCAAGATAGTAATACCTAATTCACTATTAAGCTTTTTTATAATATCAAAGACTTCTTTTACTAGCATAGGTGAAAGACCCATAGATGGCTCATCCATTAATATAATTTTTGGCTTAGCCATTAATGCTCTACCTATCGCTAACATCTGTTGTTCTCCTCCAGATAAATATCCCGATAAACCTTTTCTTTCTCTGAGCCTAGGAAAAAAATCCATTACTTCGTCTATATTACTCTTAATTAGTTTTCTATCCGATCTGGTATGGGCTCCTAGCCTTAGATTTTCCTCTATGGTCATATCAGAAATACATCTCCTGCCTTCCATTACTTGAAAAATTCCATATTTAACAATATCTGAAGGGTTTGCCTTAGTTATGTCGTGACCTTCAAAAGATATATTTCCTTTTGTAGTTTCCCCATCTTCTGTTTTTAATAGCCCAGATATTGACTTTAGGGTAGTAGACTTTCCTGCTCCATTTGCTCCTAATAAAGATACTATTTCTCCTTCATTAACTTGCATGCTAAGTCCTTTAATCACTAAAACAACCTCGTTATATACTACCTCTATATTTTTTATATTTAGCATTTACTAAGACTAATTAATTTAATATCCTCTCCACTCTGCCCTTCTAGGTAGAGTAATTTGGTCTTCTTTTACTAATTGAATAACTTTTTCCTTCATCAATTGATCAACATTTTTTTTATCTGTTGCTCCATTTACTTTAACCATATAAATTGGAACTTCCATAAGACCTCTATGATCATCATTTTTCCAAGTTGAAGGTAAACAAACTCCACCTAGACCTTTTGGAACCCAGTTTTCCTTCTCATACATGGCATTTCTTATACCTTCTCCATTAAGTTTGCCACCTGTCATAGCAGTTTTCATAGCTTCAGCAATATAAAACATCGAACAAACAGCAGAGATATAGTGAACTGACCTGTATTGGTCGCTTTTCCCAGACATTGCTGAAACATTCTTGATTAGTTCCATTCCTTCTTGATTATCTCCCCAAACTGAATTTGTTCTAACAGCAAAAACAATTCCATCTGCAGCTTTACCAGAAGCCTTTATAACCGTTTCATCTACTCCCCAAACATTTGTCATGAATTGCACTTCAGCGCTTACTGTATCACATGCCTTTAAAAGAGCAGTTGTAGAATTAGAAGAGTTAGCTAAATATGCATAATTAGCCTCAATCTGTTTTAATGTAAGACATTGTGCAGTAAAGTCTCCGGGTGCCAAAGTATAATTAATTACTGATAATACTTCAAAACCTATTTCTTCAGCATACTCTTGACAAGCTTGTTTAGGAGCATTGGGGTATGGATGATTATCTCCCATATGAACAAACTTTGGTTGGCCTGAATTTTCCTTACGTTTCCAATCATTTAAAGCCCAAGTAATTAAGCCTCTACAAGCATCAGAGTATGATGGTCCATAAAAAAAATTATATGGTGCTGCTTTAAAAGAGTTGGGGGCTTTACCAGTAGGATCAGTTAATTGTCCTGCATAAGAACCAGAAAAAAACGGTATCTTATCTCTAGCTATTGTTTCCATTAATGCTTCTGTGTCTGCTGTTCCCCAACCTATTACTGTGATAACTTTAAGTCTAGACTTCCATCTCTTATAAGTGGCTACGGCTCTAGGAGCTTTATAACTATAATCTACAGTTTCTAATCTTATTTTTCTATTATTAATACCCCCATTTTGATTTATCCATTTTATAGCATCAATATGTCCTTGGCCGAAAGGCTTTCCTACACTTGAAGTTGGACCGGTAAAATCTACTAACTGACCTATTGGTATTTCTTTTGAGAATATACTTTCGGTAAAAATAAAAGTTAGAAATGTAATACTTAATAGTTTTTTGAAAAATTTTGTCATAATGCCTCCTGTATACTAATAAGAAAAAGGATATAATTTAAACCATGCTCTAATTTGTCCCCATCGATAGGCTAATCCATTGGGTTCAAAAATCAAGAATAATATTATTACTAATCCTATGGAGGCTTCTTTTATGAAAGGTATCGCATCAGAAAGAGACAATAAATTGTCTATATTTGTTCCTGATAAAGATCTAGTTAACCAGTCCATTATTTCAGGAAGAAAAACCATAAATGCTGCTCCCATCATAGATCCTCTGATTGATCCTAATCCTCCTATTATTATCATCGCTAAAAATGATATTGATAATTGGATATTAAACTCTTCTATTGACACGAAGTTTAGATAATGTCCATAAAGAGCACCTCCTAAACCAGCAAAAAATGATGAAATTCCAAAAGATAAAATTCTATATTTTGTTAAATTAATACCCATCATCTCAGCTGATAAATAATGATCTCTAACAGCTAAAAAAGCTCTTCCATCCCTTGTTCTCATTAGATTTGTAGCTAATATAAAACTTACTATTACCCAGAATAATACTATGTAAAAATACTTCTCATCTGAGTCAAAGAATATTCCAAAAATTTTTAATGGTTCTGCAGATGCTCCATCTACACCACCTGTAAACCAAGTAGCTCTTGAAAAAAAATCTTCCATTATGAACTGTGCCGCAAGAGTAGCTATAGCTAAATATAATCCTTTAACTCTAGCTGCAGGTATTCCAAATAGAATGCCGATTAAGGAAGTTAAAATTGCAGCAAGGGGGATTGAAATAAAAACTGGAATAAAAAAATTATTATTTAACCATGCCGATGCAAATGCACCAAATCCAAAAAAAACAGCATGTCCTACTGAAATTTGGCCAGTAAACCCCACTAATATGTTTAATCCTAGAGCAGCAATTGCGTAAAACCCAATGTATATTAACAAAGATAACAAGTAACTATCAAGATATGTAGGGCTTATTAACAACAGTAAAACGCCTGCTATAGCTAAATAAAATCCTTTTTTATCTTCAAACATAGACATATCGCTTTTATAAGAAGTCCTAAAGTCACCACAAGGTCTGCTGTTTTTTAAATTCATACCCTTAAACCCTCTCTATATCCTTAGTACCAAAAAACCCATATGGCTTAATCATTAAAATAATAATAAGTGCATAAAATGGAGCAACCCTGATTAGATTTCCAACTTGTAAAAATTGAACATCTAAGTAATGAGCGAAATGTTCTAATATTCCTATTACCATACCACCAAGAATGGCCCCTAGCACTGAGTCGAGACCGCCTAATATAACAGCCGGAAAAACCTTTATTCCCATAAATGCAATACCTGAAGATATGCCATTTACTATACCAAATACTACACCTGCAACAGCAGAAACCATTGCTGATATAGCCCATGCAGCAGCAAAAACTTGTTTAATTGATACTCCTAGCGATTGCGCAGCTTGTTGGTCAAAAGCTGTAGCTCGCATAGCTAACCCCAATCTAGATTTTTTAAAAAAAAGAGCAAAACTTACCATAATTAATATGCTGATTAATCCGCTCATCAAATAAACAGTTTGTACATTCAAACCAAGTATATTTACACTTTTTGTGGTAAATATTTCTGGAAATGGTTCCGTAAAAACTCCAAACATCCAATTCATAATTGCTTGAAAAAAAATTGATAGTCCTATCGTAACCATAATAATTGAAATTATAGGCTCCCCTATTAATGGTCTTAAGACAATCATCTGAACAAGTATTCCAAATATTGTCATAAAAATCAAAGTGATAAAAAATGCCATATAAAAAGGAATAGAAAACTTAGCTAAAAGCCACCAACAGGCCCACGCTCCTACTAAAAGAAATTCTCCCTGGGCAAAATTAACTACTTGACTAGACTTATATATTAAAACAAATGACATCGCTACTACTCCATATAGTAGCCCAATTATAAAACCGTTTACTAATAGTTGGATTAAAAAGTCAAATGCCATCATTATCTCCTAATTTTATAATATTTAAAATTGTGTTAATTTTTTGTGCCCCGCCATCTTGTAGCTGAATAGAAGTGTTAATAGCTATATTTTCTTTGTTACTGTAAATTGCTTCAACTATATCTGAATATTTGTTGATAACGTAATTTCTTCTTAATTTTTTCGTTCTTGTTAATTCATCATCATCAGCATCAAACTCCTTGTAGAGAAGTACAAATTTTTTTATTCTTTGTTTCTTTGGCAAAGTTTCATTTACTTTAATAGTCTCACTTCTTATGAGTTGCTCTATCTCCTTTTTAGTTGCTAAGTCAGAGTATGTTGTAAAAGCAATTCTTTTACTCTCAGCCCATTTTGATAAAACTGAATATCTAATACATATAATAGCAGAGAGAAATGCTTTTCCTGACCCAACAACTGCTGCTTCCGCAATAAAAGAAGAAAATTTTAGTTTATTTTCTATATATTGAGGAGAATACCTTAATTTATCAGCAGTATAAGACATATCTGACATTCTATCTATTACTACCAAATGATTTTCTTTATTTATATACCCTGCATCTCCTGTAAAAAACCAACCTTCCTTTAGAAATGGTTCACTAACATTAAGGTATCCTGTCATACCATTATTGTTTTTTACTATAATTTCACCTATTCCTTCTTTATCAGCATTATCTATTTTTATCTTTATGCCTTCAAAAGGAAAACCTACAGAATCATAATTGATATCGTTTTCCTTATGAATGGTATAAGCACCTATTTGTTCAGTTTGGCCATATAATTGTCTTAAAGGAATACCAATATCTACAAAAAATTTAAATGTGTCTGGTCCTAATGCTGCTCCTCCTGTTGCTGCAGATTTAATAAATGATAAACCAAGCTGATCTCTTAACCATCTATTAATTAAGTATTCACAAAGTGTTTTTTTCATTATTTTATTTTTAGTAAGCATTAATTGCATAGAAACTTTATATAGAAATCTTTTCAAAAATGAGGCATCCATTATTTTTGATCTAATATCAGCTGCCATTTGTTCCCAAACCCTAGGACTAAATAAAACAAAAGTAGGACCAATTTCTCTTAAGTCTTCAAATAAAGAGTCTGCTCCTTCTACAAAATTAACTTTCATTCTACTTATACACCATTTAGCAACATCATATGTTTGACCTATAATCCAGGGCAAAGGAGACACTGAAACATACTCATCATAATGATTTTTAGGGTCTGCTTTAAGATAATTTTTTGCGTGATTAAGTAAAGATTTATGAGATATCATGGCTAATTTAGGGTTTGATGTGGTACCTGATGTGGGGCATAATACACAAATATTATCTTCATTAATCTTTTCTAATAATTCATTAAACAAACTAGGATTTTTCTTTTTAAAACTCTTTCCTAAATCAGTTAACTCTTTATAGGCAATTAATCTAACATCATTATATTTATTCATTCCCTTAGGTTCATCATATACTATAAGTTCAACTAACTCTTTTGAGTTTTTAAGAGACATTATTTTATCAGCTTGTTCTTCATCTTCCACAAAAACTAATCTGCAATTAGAAAAATTTAATAGATAGAATATTTCATTTTCTAAAGCATCAGAATATAATCCTAAAACTGTCCCTCCTAAAGTCTGAATAGCAACTTCAGGCAAAACCCACCTAGGAGTGTTATTACCTAAAATTGCAATATTTCTTTTTCCTCTAATTCCTTTAGCAATCAAACCTAAAGAGATATATTGGACTTCTTCATAACACTGCAACCAAGTCTTAGTTTTCCACATACCAAATTTTTTTTCTCTCATAGCTATATCTTTAGGAAAATTTTTGGCATTGTATTGCAAATAATGAGGAATTGTATTCTTCATCTTAATTTTCTTCTCCTAAATAAGCCTGTTGCACTCTTTTATTTTTAATTATTTCTTTCGGTGACCCTTCAGCGATTTTTTCACCGAAATCTAAAACTGCTATTCTTTTTGATATATCCATAACTACACCCATATCATGCTCAATCATCACTACCGTTATATTCCATTCTCTATTCAAATCTATTATAAACCTAGCCATGTCTTCTTTTTCTTCTTGATTCATGCCTGCCATTGGTTCATCCAATAATATCAAATCAGGCTGTATAGCAATTGCTCTTGCTAACTCTACTCTTTTTCTGAGACCATAAGATAATGTTCCTGCAATTGACTTTCTAATATTGCTTATTTCTAAAAAATCCAAAATTCTTTCTGCTTCAATTCTATTTTCTATTTCTTCTTTTTGTGAACCCAAGAACCAATAAATTGCCCCTGATAGAAAACTATTCTTTAACAAATGGTGCCTTCCAACATAAATATTTTCCAATACAGTCATATGGTTAAATAATGCAAGATTTTGAAATGTTCTTCCAATTCCTAGTCCTGGTCTTTTATTAGGGTGTAAACCAGTAATATCATTTCCTTTATAAAAAAGCTTACCTGCTTTGGGCTTATATCTTCCAGATATAACATTCAATAAGGATGTTTTTCCTGCACCATTAGGGCCTATTATTGAGAAAAGGGACTTTTCCTCAATTTTGAAACTTACATCATTTAAAGCTTTTATTCCGCCAAATTGTACAGATATTTTTTTAAGTTCTAACATTAGTCATTCAGTGTATCTAAAATATAATCTAATCCTGCAACAGAGGTAAAACCTCTATTTTTTAAATTTTTAAGATTTTTCTTCCTTACGCCTCCTAATATAGAATATTTGTATTTGATATAATTTGCAAGTAAACTTATCTTTGTCAAGCCAAGAGGTTTTTTTTTATCACTACTTTTTGTTTTGTATAATGGGGAAATAAAAACTAGATTCACATTTAAATTTTTTACTCTCCTATAATCATTGTATCCATGGCAAGAACAACTTGTAAAAAATGCTTTGTCTTTTCTACAAGCTATAAAATTTTTTGGATAATGTACCCCATCTGCTCCTATAGCCTTTGCAATTTTTAGATTTGAAGATATCAAAAAAGTAAACTTTTTTCTCTTACATAATTTTAGTAAAATTTTAGATTTAAGATAAATTCCTTTATTACTTTTAACTCTCATTACTATACCTATTTTTTTACTAGCCGGCATAGAACTTATAAACTTTTTATAATCTTTAATCCTATCGCTATCTAGAAAAATCCAATATAATATTCTTTCTTTCTTGTCTTTTCTGGAAAGATTGTTTATTTCTTTTAAAGAATTATTAATTTTATTTATATTTATATATTTTTTATTCATGAACCAAAATATTACAGAAAACCTTAATAATCTAAAATCAAATATATTAAAAGTCTGTAAAAAAGTTAATCGCAACCCATCTAGTATAAACATTGTTGCTGTATCAAAAGAACAAAGTGAAGAAAAAATTATGGAATTGATAAAGGCAGGACACAGGTGCTTTGGAGAAAACCGTTTAGAAGAAAAAAAAAATAAATGGTCAAGTTTAGAAAAAAAAAATTTAGAGTTTCACTATATTGGGGCGCTACAATCAAAAAAAAAGTAAAAAATATTATAAAGCTTTTCGATGTAATTGAAACACTAGATACGGAAAGCTCTGCAAAAAAATTAGCTAATATGTTAAAAAGTGTATCTAAGCCTCCTAAAATCTTTCTACAAATAAATTTAGGAAGAGAAGAAATTAAAAGAGGCATATTTGCAAATGATGTAGAATTATTTTTAAAAATGTGTAAAGAAAAATATAATTTAAGCATAGAGGGTGCAATGTGTTTGCCTCCTAAAAATCAAAATGTTAAAAAATACTTTTACATAATGAAAGAAATATGTGCAAAAAATAGTCTAAAAAATATTAGTATGGGAATGAGTAGGGATTATATTGAAGCTATTGAGTGTGGTTCAACTAATATAAGAGTAGGTGAGTTACTTTTTGGAAAAAGAAAATAAAAAAAATTTCTTCAGTAATAGCAACAAAGTAATATTTGTTGGCGAAGATATGAGTATATACAAATCATTAAAAAATTTGTCGGATAAAACTAATAAGTTTATTTTAAAAAGCACACCCTACAGTTCAACGCTACTAAAAAGCAAAGATTTAATCTTATTAGATGACACTGCTAAAAATTTTAAAAAAAGTTTGTCAGAATTACAAAAGAATAAGTTTAAAAACCTTTTTTTAATCATAAATACTTTAAACATTGATGTTTTAGAGAAGAAAAATTATAAGGCTTTTTTGAAACCATTAAGAATATTTGAATTAAATAAGGAAATTTTAAAAAAAATTCATAACAATTATCAATTAAATCATGAATGGAAATTAGATAGGGGAAAATTACAATTCTATATAAAAAATAGAAGTATAAGTTTAACAGAAAAGGAATATTACTTTTTAAAATACCTTCTTGATAACAGAGAAAATATTGTTAGCAAAGAACAACTTTTAAAAGAAGTATGGAGTTATAATCTATTAAATCCAATTAATTCCTCAGATATAAGAGTAGTGGAAACTTTAGTATCAAAAATTAGAAAAAAATTAGGTGTTATAAAAAACAGTCCAAAAATAGTTAAGTTTAAAGAAGGCTACCAAATTCTAATTTAACCTACCATTATCTGGCACTCTTAAGACTTTCCTTTTGTAAGGGCCCAAATAAACCTTACCAGAACTCCTCATCTCCTCTGTTAGTTTGAACAGATTTTTTCTTTTTAAAAATTTTAAGTCTACTTTTCTATTAGTTAATACATCAACATTTATATATTTATTATTGTTTTCAAGAATTTTCCAACCCAATAAAACTTTTGAATCTCTCTCAAAATAAATTATAACTTCTTGTTCACTCTTTTCAAAGTTAAACATAATAGAAAAAGCTAACATTTTATTTTTTATTATTTTCTTTACCTTAAAATCTTCATTTTTTTTAATCGATTTTGGATTTAATAGTGCTTGAAGTATCCCTGAATTCAATGGGAGGTAAGTAGTTCGATCTATTTCTGGGTCATGAAAAATTATCCACTTACCATCTGCTACTATAAGACTATTATTAGGAGGAGAAAATTCAGTTCTAGCTCTTCCTTTACCAGCTATTAGCATCCAACCTGTCACTTCATTTCCATCATATTCTTGTTTAAATGTCATTTCCAAAGGATAATTAGAGTTTAAAGCCTTGAGCAGCTGAGAGTGAACGTCTTCTGCACACAATTGATTAGGTCCAAAAAAAATAAAAATATTTATAAAAAAAATAATTTTTATTACTTTTTTAATTTTAATCATCTACTAAAATCTCCCTTCTTCCCATAGAGTTTGGTGAACTCACTATACCTCTTTTTTCAAAACTATCAACGATCCTAGCTGCTCTGTTGTATCCTATTGCAAAATGTCTTTGTAAAAAGCTAGTAGATACTTTTCTTTCTTTCATTATTAGAGATAAGGCTTTCTCATAAAGAGGATCCTGTTCTTCTAAATAATTACTTTCATTATTATTGGATATATCTTCTGTTATATGATGTAAATAATTAGGCTTTGCTTGAGATTTAATAAAATTAGTTACATTTAAAATTTCTTGGTCACTGACAAAAGGGCCATGAATTCTTTCTGTGTAACCACCTCCTGCCATAAACAACATATCACCTTTCCCTAATAATTGTTCGGCACCTTGTTCTCCCAGTATTGTTCTAGAATCAATTTTTGATGTAACTTGAAAACTTATTCTATATGGCAAATTAGCTTTTATAGTTCCAGTTATAACATCTACAGATGGACGCTGAGTTGCTAAAACTAAATGGATCCCTGCAGCTCTTGCTTTTTGAGCTAAGGCTTGAATGGATACTTCTATTTCTTTTCCTGCTGTCAACATTAAATCTGCCATTTCATCAACAACTACTACTAAAAATGGTAATAAAGTTAATTCTATCTCTTTTTCCTGATATATTGGTTTACCTGTTGAATTATCAAAACCAACTTGCATTTTTTTCAATATTTTTTCTTTTTTATTATCTTTTTTAGAAACTATACTATTATAGCTGTCTATGTTTCTTACTCCTAGTGTTGCCATCTGTTTATATCTTTCATTCATTTCTCTCACTGCCCATTTTAACGCAAAAATTGCTTTTCTAGGATCTGTAACTACAGGATGTAAAAGATGAGGTATATCTTCATAGACTGATAGCTCTAGCATTTTAGGATCTATTAATATTAGTTTACATTCCTCTGGGCTAAACTTATATAATATTGAAAGTATCATGGCATTAATAGATACAGACTTTCCAGAACCCGTAGTTCCAGCTATTAAAATA
>CACHHO010000012.1 GCA_902579545.1 Rhodospirillaceae bacterium
TGTAGTAGTTGCGGCTACTGCATCCGATCCAGCACCATTGCAATATTTAGCACCTTATACAGGATGTTCAATAGGTGAATGGTTCAGAGACAATGGTATGCACGCATTAATAATTTATGACGATTTATCTAAACAGGCAGTAGCTTATAGACAAATGTCTCTTTTGCTAAGAAGACCGCCTGGAAGAGAAGCTTATCCAGGAGATGTTTTTTATTTGCATTCTAGGCTTCTTGAAAGGGCTGCAAAGTTAAATAAGGATAATGGAGCTGGCTCTTTGACTGCTTTACCTATAATAGAGACTCAAGCCGGCGATGTGTCAGCTTATATTCCGACTAACGTGATATCAATTACAGATGGACAAATATTTTTAGAAACTGATTTGTTTTATCAAGGTATAAGACCTGCTATTAATGTTGGTTTATCTGTTAGTAGGGTTGGATCAGCTGCGCAAGTAAAAGCGATGAAGCAAGTTGCAGGTTCAATTAAATTAGAATTAGCTCAGTATAGAGAAATGGCTGCATTTGCGCAATTTGGTTCTGATTTAGATATATCTACTCAGAAGCTTTTAAACAGAGGAGAAAGACTAACGGAATTATTGAAGCAACCTCAGTACTCTCCATTAGCAGTAGAAGAGCAAATACTAATAATATTTGCTGGAGTTAATGGTTATTTAGACGATTTAGATGTTAACAATGTTGGCCAATTTGAGAAATTTCTGTTATCAGAATTTAAAAAAGAAATATAAAGAATTAGTTAAAACCATTAAAACAAAATTAGAGTTAGATGATGCAAGCACCAAAGATTTAAAAAAAGCATTTGATACAATAAAGACTAATTTTATAGCTGAGTTAGAAAAATAAATGCCATCACTTAAAGATTTAAGAAATAGAATAGACAGTGTTAAGTCTACAAAAAAAATCACACAGGCAATGAAAATGGTTGCTGCATCAAAACTTAAAAAGGCACAATCCTTGGCTGAAAAAGGAAGAAGTTATAGCTCAGGTCTAGAAAGTATTGTAAAAGGTCTTATAAAGTCAGCTGAAAATATTGAACACCCATTACTAAAAACGATGAAGTTTGATAAAGCAAATGCTCTGATTATTGTAGTTTCTTCAGACAGAGGCTTATGCGGAGGATTGAATTCTAACATAGTTAAAAATGTTAAAAAAAAAATAAAAAAATTGCATAACGAAAGTAAAAAAGTAACTTTAATTTGTGTAGGGAAAAAAGGATATGACTTAATGTCAGCATTTAATGAAGATCTATTCAACTTTGAAATAAAATTTTTAACTATAGGGGAAATGAATTATAAAAATACTGAGAACTTAGGTAATAAAATATTGGAAGGTTTTTATAATAACAAATATCAGGAGTGTTACATGTATTATAATTATTTTAAGAGTGTGATAGCACAAGAAATAAAAAGTGAGACCTTAATTCCATGTAATAATGAAGATGAAATTTTAAATAATAAGGATTCTGTTGGTTATATAGAGTATGAACCAGACGAAGAAGCAGTTCTTTCTAAAATCTTACCTAAGAACTTTATTGTTCAGATATATAAAGCCATATTAGAATCAAGGGCAAGTGAGCAGGGTGCGAGAATGACAGCTATGGATAATGCTACAAGAAATGCAGGAGATATGATAGATAAGCTTTCGTTAAAATATAATAGACAGCGACAAGCAATAATTACTAAAGAATTGATAGAAATAATATCAGGAGCAGAAGCTTTATAAATCGGAGAAAACCATGAATAAAAATATAGGAAAAATAAAACAAATAATAGGACCTGTAGTGGATGTTGAATTCGAAGGAGAACTTCCACCCATATTAAATGCTTTACATGTTAAAATTGAAAAAAATAGAGTGGTATTAGAGGTTGCTCAGCATCTAGGAGAAAATACAGTAAGATCGGTGGCAATGTCCGCGACTGATGGTTTAAAAAGAGGAGTGGAGGTAAATGATACTGGAGCACCAATACAGGTTCCAGTTGGACCTGAAACCTTAGGAAGAATTACTAATGTTGTGGGAGAACCTATAGATGAAAAGGGAGAAATAAAAACAAAGAAAACATATTCTATTCATAGGCAAGCACCTAAATATATTGAACAATCTACAGAAACAGAAATGCTAGTAACCGGTATTAAGGTAGTAGATTTATTAGCTCCATATTCAAAAGGAGGAAAAATAGGTTTATTTGGTGGAGCTGGAGTTGGTAAGACTGTATTAATAATGGAGTTAATTAATAACGTAGCTAAAGGGCATGGTGGATATTCAGTTTTTGCAGGTGTTGGAGAAAGGACTAGGGAAGGAAACGATCTTTACCATGAAATGATAGAATCAGGTGTAATTAAACCAGGGAGTAATGATTCTAAAGCAGCTTTGGTTTATGGTCAAATGAATGAACCTCCAGGAGCAAGAGCTAGAGTAGGTCTTTCAGGATTAACTATGGCAGAATATTTTAGAGATGAAGAAGGTCAGGACGTTTTGTTCTTTGTTGATAATATATTTAGATTTACACAAGCTGGATCTGAAGTTTCAGCTTTGTTAGGACGTATTCCTTCAGCTGTTGGGTACCAACCTACTCTTGCCACTGACATGGGAGCTCTGCAGGAAAGAATTACTTCTACCAATAAGGGATCTATTACTTCTGTGCAGGCAATATATGTTCCAGCAGACGATTTGACGGATCCTGCTCCTGCTACTTCCTTTAGTCATTTAGATGCTACTACAGTTTTATCAAGGCAAATAGCTGAGTTAGGTATTTATCCGGCAGTTGACCCTTTAGACTCTACCTCAAGAATTTTAGATCCTAGAGTTCTTGGAGAAGAACATTATAATGTTGCTAGAGATGTACAAAGAATTCTTCAAACTTACAAATCTCTGCAAGACATTATTGCAATTCTTGGTATGGATGAATTATCGGAGGAAGATAAGTTAGTAGTGGCTAGAGCAAGAAAAATTCAAAGGTTTTTATCTCAACCTTTTCATGTAGCTGAAGTGTTTACGGGTTTTCCAGGTAAGTTTGTTGAAATTTCTGATACAATTAAAGGTTTTAAAGAACTGTGTTCGGGAAAATATGACGATGTTCCAGAAGCAGCATTCTATATGGTTGGAACTATAGACGAGGCCCTAGAAAAGGCAAAAAAAATGGCAAAAGCTTCTGCATAAGTAAGAGACTTTAATATGGAAACAAAAATTATATCGCCTGAAAATGAAATATATAATGGTAGAGCAGATATAGTTGTAGTACCTGGAGACGAAGGAGATTTTGGGGCCATGATTGAACATGCTCCTTTGATTACTTATCTTAGACCAGGAAAATTAGAAGTTATTGAAAATGACAAATCAAAAAAGGTTTTTTTTGTAGATGGAGGCTTTGCTAAAGTATCAGATAATAGATGTATTATTATGGTTGATTATATTAAGAATATTGATGATATAGATAAAAAAGCTAATAACCAAAGAATATCGATTCTTAAAGGAAAGATTATAGAAAGCATTAATGATATAGATAAAAGAACAATTTTAGAGGAAATAAGAGTTTTAGAAACAGAAAATGATTTAGCTTAGGGAGTTAAATACTTATAAATCTAAACTCTTTTAAAACCTTTTGATAGATTTCTTTTTTAAACTTTATTATCTGATTGCATACCTTTGATGCTTCAACCCATTTCCAACTGCAAAACTCAGGTTTTTTATTTGACTTGATGTTTATATCTTTGTCACTTCCTTCAAATTCTAATAAAAACCATTTTTGTTTCTGCCCTATAAATTTTCCGCCCCATAGTTTTTTCCTGAGATTTTCAGGTAAATGATAATAATGCCAATCTTTACTTTCAGATACTATTCTAGCTTCATAAATCCCAGTTTCTTCTAAAAGTTCACGCAGTGCTGCATCTTTTAATTGTTCATTTTTTAAAATATTAACTCCTCCTTGTGGCATTTGCCATGCTCCCTTATTATCAATACGTTCGCCCATAAAAATCTGTTTGTGTTTATTAAATAAAACTATTCCTACACTTATTCTCCATCCTTTTTCGAAATAGATTGGTCCTTTCATGAGGCTGCTTTTTTAATATTTTCATATACATTAATAGATCTAATTAAATCAATGGCTCTATTAAGTTGGTAATCCTCAGTTTTTTTATTATCTGATATAGAAGCCCCATCAATCTCATTATCATTAGTTTTTTCTTTTGCTTCCTTATCCAGAGCACCTCTGAGGTCAGCTTCTTTTCTAGAATTTGATTTTTCAAGCACTTCAATTTTTGATTGAGGAACATAAATGTCAGGATTTATACCTTTCGCCTGTATAGATGTGCCAGAAGGAGTAAAGTATCTAGCAGTAGTAAGCCTAATGGCGCCTTTACTGGTAACAGGAATTATTGTTTGCACAGAACCTTTACCAAAAGTCTGAGTTCCCATTAGAATTCCTCTTTTATGATCTTGTAATGCTCCAGCAACTATTTCAGAAGCCGATGCAGACCCTCCATTAATTAAAACTACAATAGGTAATCCATTAGTTATATCTCCTTGTGTAGCATTAAATCTTTGCTCTCCCTGATTGTCTCTACCTCTAGTTGAAACTATTTCACCTCTATCCAAAAATGCATCAGAAACAGAAACAGCCTGATCTAAAAGCCCGCCAGGATTATTTCTGAGATCTAAAACCAAGCCTTTAATATTTCCATCCATATCTTTTTGTAACTTTTTAAATTCTTTAACTAAATTTTTATAAGTTTTTTGAGTGAAAGACGTAATCCTTAAATAGCCAACATCATTTTCAATTTTAGACTTTATAGAAGTAACTTTAATAACAGCACGAGTTAAACTAAGGTCAAAAGCGTCTTTGCCTTCTCTAATTACAGTAATTTTTAATTTTGTATTAATGGGGCCTCTCATTTTATCAACAGCTTCTGATAGAGTTAAACCCATAACAGGCTCTTCATCGATATGCGAAATATAATCTCCAGATTTTATGCCAGCTTTCGCAGCAGGAGTTTCATCAATAGGAGAAACCACTTTTACTAAGCCATTTTCCATTGTAACTTCAATTCCTAGTCCGCCAAACTCTCCTTTAGTTTGCACTTTCATTTCCTTGAAACTATCTTCATTAAGATAACTGGAATGAGGGTCAAGAGATTGTAGCATGCCATTAATTGCAGCTTCAATAAGATCTTTGTCAGTTACTTCTTCAACATATTCACTTCTTACTCTTTCATAAACTTCTCCAAATAAATTTAGTTGCTTATAAACATCATTTTCATTTGAATAAATGTTAGAAAATAAAAAAATATTAATCAAAATTGCTGATAAATTAATTGTTATAAAGCCTTTTATATTAAACATTACTTTTTCCTTTTTATAATATATTTATGATCTTGCCCATTTAGAAGGGTTGATAGTTTTTCCTTTAAACCTAAATTCCATGTAAAATTCTTTATTATCATTCATAACAATATCTCCTATTAAACCACCTTTTTCAAGCCAATCTCCAGTATTACAAAGAATATTGCTTACACCAGAGAGTATTAGGTGATAATCACTTCCAAGATCTAAAATAATCATCTTACCATAACCTTTAAAAAAATCAGCATAAACTACCAAACTATTTTTAGGTGCCTTTAAAGTTGTATCATTTTTAATTGACAATAATACGCCTGTTTTAAGTTTAGCAGTCTTTATATCCTTAATTAGAGGTTGATTTACAGGAAGAATATCTGTAAGTTTTTTAAATATAAATTTACCAAAAGGTTCAGCAACGATCTGCTTTTTTTCAAAGTTCTCTATTAAAGACTTTATTTTATTTGCTTGCCTAGTTATTTTATTTTCTTGTATTTTATTTTCTCTTATTTGTATCTCATTAATTATACTCTCACCTATAAGACCTTCTAATTCATTAGATCTTTCATTTAGGGCTAGTTCTATATTCTTTAAAGATACATTAATTTTATTTAATGCTTTTTGATTAGACTGAATACTTTCCTCTAAAGATAAAATTCTATTTTCATATTTTTTTTTATTTTTTTCTAATTGCTCTAGAATATTTTTAGATATTTTGCTTTCAACTTCCAATCCATCATTTCTATATTTATAATATGCTACTATCATATTATTAATCATTAAACGTTGATTATTATTTAGAATAAGATAATTTTTTTTTTGTTTTTCTAGATCTAACTTTCTTGATAGAATAATTTTTTCCAAATATTTTTTTTCTGAAAAACCCTTATCAATAAGTTTATTATACTTTTTTATATTTTTATTAACATTGTTTAAATTTAAAACTAATTCTTTTTCAAGTTTTATGAGTTCAAAGTAGATTTCTTGATTTATTAATAGCTTTTCTTCAATTTCTTTTAGCTTTTTATAGTTGCTTTTTTTTAATTCATTAGCAAAGCTAGTTTGCAGTAAAAAATAACATATTATTAAAAAAATTAATTTAGTAATACTACTAATATCTTTTATAAACATATTATTAAGTTTTAAAATATGGTACAGTTTCTTCGTTAGACCACATCTTTTCTAAACTATAATATTCTCGCACTTCATTTCTAAATAAGTGTACTATTACATCTCCTGCATCAAGCAATATCCAGTCACCATTCCTTTTGCCTTCTATGCTAAGGGTATTTAACTTTTTTTTCTTAAGAGTTTCAAGGAGATGATTGGATAAAGATATTACGTGTCTATTTGAGGTGCCGGAACAAATTATCATAAAATCAGCAATGCTTGATTTTTTTCTTAAATCTATTCTTGTAATGTTTTTTGCCTTATTTCTTGAAAGTACTTTTTCTATTATATCACTTATATAATCAGGACTTTTTTCCATTTCTGATTATCCTATATTTTTTCTTAAATTGGTAGAACTATCATAATTAGGTTTTATATAAAAAAAACTCCATGAAGGCAACTTATTTTTAATAGGAAATCTATTAATATCTGCTTTAGCATGCCAAAAGTACTTAGAGGCTTTAGAACTTAGAGCTTTATATAAATAGTTTGGTCTATTTACTACTATGATGGGACACAAATAAAAGATTTTTTTCCATTTATACCACTTGTGCATGTCTAAAAGATTATCAGCTCCCATAATCCATATAAAATTAACTCTAGGTAACATCAATTTAAGTTTTTTTATTGTATCATATGTGTATATGGTACCTAATGACATCTCTACCGCTTGAGCTCTAATCTTATAATTATTATTAATATATAAAGCGCTACTAAGTCTATCAGCAAGGTTTATTTTTTGATTTTTATGCTTAAGAGGATTTTGTGATGTTACTAGCCACCAGACTTGGTCTAGATTAAGGTGATTTATTACTAATTTACTAACATGCATATGCCCACTGTGAGCAGGGTCAAAACTGCCTCCTAACAGACCAATATTTAAATTACCTAAACTACTATATAAATTAATATTATTTATTTTCTTAATTGACCAGATCCCTTAACAATATATTTATAAGTTGTGAGTTCTTGTGTACTAACTGGTCCTCTAGCATGCAATTTTCCAGTAGATATTCCAATTTCAGCACCAAGTCCAAACTCAGCTCCATCTGCAAACTGAGTAGAAGTATTATGCATGACTATTGCACTTTCAATTTTATTAAGAAAAAGTTCTGCACTTTTTTTACTATTGGTTATTATTGCATCTGTATGTTTTGAACCAAAGGTATTAATATGTTCTATAGCTTCATTAATATTTTTTACTATTTTTATAGAAACTATTGCATCTAAATATTCCTGGCCCCAATCTTTATTTTTAACTTTTTTAACATTTTTATTGTATTTAATTATATTTTTATCACCCCTTACTTCACATCCTGCATGAATTAATTTATTAACTAATTTTGGTAATACGCTTTTTTCAATATCTTTATGGCATAATATTGTTTCTGTAGCACCACATATACTTGTTCTTCTCATTTTTGCATTAAAACATACTTCCAATGCCATATTTTTTTTTGCCTTGTTGTCTATGTAAGTATGACAAATCCCATCTAAATGAGAAAAAACCGGAATATTACTTTTTTCTCTAACACTTTTAATAAGATCTTTTCCTCCTCTAGGAACTAATACATCAATATATTTTTCCATTTTGAACAGCTCATTTACAGTAGTTCTAGAGTAATCTTTTAGAGATGATACTGAATTAGGATCAAAGTTTGCTTTTTTAAGGGACTTTTTAATAATTGAAATTATAGTCTCAGTTGTATGTTTAGACTCTTTTCCTCCTTTAAGTATAACAGAGTTTCCTGATTTTATACATAGGCTAGCTACATCACAAGCTACATTAGGTCTAGACTCAAAAATTACTGCTATAACTCCTAATGGAACTGAGACTTTAGTAATATTTAAACCATTGGGACGCTTATGTTTAGATAGCATTCTTCCTATAGGGTCTTTCAGTTTACTTACATTTAATATATCACTATAAATATTTTCTATTCTAGTTTCATTTAACAAAAGTCTATCTAATAAATGATTCGGTGTTTTATTTAGTTTGGCTATCCTATAGTCTTTATTATTAGAATTTAAAATTTTTATTTTATTTTTTAAAATATCATTCGCAATTATCTTTAATGCCTTATTCCTTTCAGAGTTTTTTTTCTCACTTAAAGAATAAGATGCAATTTTTGACTTGTTACAAATTTCTATAACTTTACTTTTTACATCTTTCATTTTATTTTCTCAACACCATGTCATCTCTATGAATTATAACATCTCTTAAGTGATAGCCTAATAAATTTTCTATCTCATTACTCCTTACACCTGCTATTAATTTAGCATCTTCAGAAGGATAGGAACTGAGTCCTACACAAATGATTTTATTTTTATTATTTAATACATTTATAATATCTCCTTTGTCAAATTTACCAGTAATTGAAATTATTCCAGCAGGCAATAAACTGGCACCTTTTTTTAGAGCTTTTTCTGCCCCTGAGTCCACTTTTATGTTTCCTTTAGTAACTATTTGAGATGATATCCATTTTTTTCTAGCAGATCTAGGGCTTGTATTAGAAGAAAATAAAGTAAAGTTTTTATTTTTAAAAATTGAGCTTATAGGGTTTGTTTTATTTCCTTTAGTTATTAGCATATTGCAACCTGCAGCTAAAGCAATTTTTGCTGCTTTCAGTTTAGTTTCCATTCCTCCAACTGAAATTGTAGAAGACGTATTTTCACAAGACTTTTCTATGGATTTAGTAATCTTATTAATATATTTTATTAACTTAGCTGATTTATTTTTTTTTGGATTTTTTGTATATAAACCATCTACGTCTGATAATAAAATTAGCAAATCTGAGCTTGTTATTTGGGCTACTCTAGCAGCTAATTGATCATTGTCTCCATATCTGAGTTCTTTGGTTCCGACACTATCGTTTTCATTGATAATAGGCACAGTATTAAATTTTATTAAAGACTCAATAGTATTTCTTGCATTTATAGAACTACTTCTTATTTCGGCATCAAGATGAGTAAGTAAAATTTGCCCACATTTAATTTTATGACTAAGAAACGCTCTTTTCCATGCGTTGATTAGAAACACTTGTCCTACAGATGAAGCCGCTTGCTTTTCAGTAACTTTTAAACTATCAGCTTTAATATTTAAGCTTTTTTTACCTAATGCTAAAGCTCCCGATGATACTAAAAGAACTTCTTTATTTAATTCGTGTAATTTTTTAATTTCTAAAACTATTCTTGAAATAATTTTCTTATTAACAAGTTTAGAATTATCTCCTATTATCAGAGCAGAGCCAACTTTAATTACTACCCTTTTTGATTTGTTGAAAATTTTTCTTTCTAAGGATTCCATTTTTTAGATACTTGTTCTTGTTTCTTATTTTTTTCTAACAACAGTAAATCTTTTAAAAGTATTATACTATCAATGTCATATTTAGAAATAACTAATATATTTTTCTTAATTGCATTTCTAAGTTTTTTAAGTTTATTATTTAAACTTTTATTATTGGTTAAATCAGATTTAGTTAAAACTATAATTTCTTTTTTGTTAATAAGGTTTGTACTATGCTTCTTTAACTCACTTCTTATAGTTTTATAACTATAAAGTATATTTTTTTCAGTTGAATCTATAAAATGTAGAAGAATTTTACATTTTTCAATGTGCCCTAAAAACTTAAGCCCTAAACCAATTCCCTTACTAGCGTCTTTAATAATTCCTGGGATATCAGCTATAACAAGTTCACTATAGTTAGAATAATTTATTACTCCTAGATTGGGATGTAATGTGGTAAAAGGATAATTAGCTATTTTAGGGTTTGCATTAGTAACGGACTTTAAAAAACTAGATTTTCCTACGTTAGGTAAACCTATAATTCCTATATCAGCTATTAAGTTTAATCTCAATCTAATCCATATCTCTGTTCCTAATTCACCAGGATTGGATTTTGTAGGTTTTACATTTCTAGAAGATTTAAATCTATGATTACCAAATCCACCTTTCCCTCCTCTTAAAAAAAGATGTTCTTCATTTTCTTTATTAAGTTCTAATAGTTTAGTTTTATTGTCATCAGAATATAAAGATGTACCACAAGGAACTTCTATAAATAAGTTTTTACCAGCTGCACCTTTTCTTTTTTTACCAGCTCCGTCTTGACCTCTGCTAGCCTTAAAATGCTGTTGGTACCTAAAGTCAATTAAAGTATTTTTATTATTGACGGCCTTAAATATAATATCTCCACCATTTCCTCCATCTCCTCCATCAGGCCCTCCAAACTCCACAAATTTTTCTCTTCTGAAGCTGACACAGCCATTCCCTCCAGTACCAGACTGAAGAAAAATTTTTGCTTCATCTAAAAACTTCATTAAAAAATCAGATAACTGATATAAATTTTTTCCCTGATGACTTTGTCTTAAAATTAACAGTTCCTTCCTTAACTGCAAAAATAGTATGGTCTTTTCCTATACCAACATTATTACCAGGATAATACTTTGTTCCTCTTTGTCTTACTATTATATTTCCAGGTAGCACTTTTTCTCCACCATACTTTTTTACACCTAGCCTTCTTCCTGCCGAGTCTCTTCCATTTCTAGAGCTACCACCAGCTTTTTTATGAGCCATCTATTACTCCTTTTTTAGTATCTGATTTTGTTTGACTTTTTTTAATTTTAACATTTTTTTGTATCGATGTTTTCTTTTTGTTAGTAGGAGATAAGCTTTTACCATCTATTACAATATCGTTTACTTTTACAACTGTTATTAGCTGTCTATGCCCGTTTAATCTCCTAGAGTTATGGCGTCTTCTTTTCTTAAAAACTAATATTTTTTTATTTTTTTTATTTTCTAAAACCTCAGCTTTTACTTCTATATTATCTAAATAAGGTTTACCTATTAAGTCCTTATTATCATGATTACAGGCTATCACTTTTTTTTATACTAAGTTCTTGCCCTTTTTCAATGCCTTGATTCTCTAATTTAATTATATCGCCAGCTTGAACCTTATACTGCTTCCCACCATTTTTAAAAATAACAAACATAAATAACTCTTAAAAAAATAATTTAAATATATACTTGTTACTAATTGTGTCAACAACAGAAAACATTTTATTTTTTTAAAATAATTTATTAATCTATACATATTATGAGAAATCTACATATTCCATCTAGGTCCCCAGCTTATTCTAGAAACGCAATGGTTGCAACCTCCCATCCTGAGGCTACAACAAAGGCTTTAGATATAATGAAAAAGGGTGGAAATGCTATAGATGCAGCGGTAGCCGCAGCTGCTGTATTAGCAGTAGTTGAAGCCCACTCTACTGGAATAGGTGGAGACTGTTTTTGTCTATTCTACAGCAATAAAGAAAAAAAAGTTATATCCCTTAATGGTTCAGGAAAAGTACCAAAAAAAGTAAACTATGAAAACATAAAAAAAACTTCCACAAATACTGTTGACCCAAGCTGTCATAGTGCCATTACTATTCCAGGAGCTGTAGCAGCATGGTGCAGGCTTATAAAAGATTATGGAAATTTAGAAGTAGGGGATGTATTAGAACCAGCTATAGATCTGGCAGATAATGGTTATGTAGTAGCTGATGTTATAGCCGATATGTGGAGAAGAGAGGAAAATAAATTAAGACAGGATGTAGATGCAAGTAGAATATTTTTAAATAAAAATAATGCTTATAAAAAAGGAGAAATACATAAGCAAAAAGAATTGGCTGAAACACTTAGAAGTATAGCAAAATATGGTAGGGATGGTTTTTATAGTGGGTATGTTGCAGATGACATGATAAAAAAACTGAGAAAATTAGGAGGACAACATAGTGGAGAGGATTTTATTAGTTTTGAAGCCGAGTATGTTGAACCTATCAATATTAACTATAAAGGTTACAATATTTACGAATGTCCTCCAAATGGACAAGGAATAGTTGCCTTAATGATGTTTAATATGTTATCTAAATTAGATTTAAAAAAGTATGATCCTGATGATTTTAGAAGAATTCACTTAGAAGCTGAAGTTACAAAGTTAGCATTTTTGCATAGAAATAAATATTTAGGAGATCCTAGCTTTTCTAATATTCCTATTAAAAAGATGTTATCTGAAGACTATGGTAGGGAGCTTTTAAAAAATATTAGCGAAACTTCAGTTATTAAAAATATTAACATAAATAAATTAGATAATAATAAGGATACAGTTTACATAAGTGCTGTTGATAATGAGGGAAACTTTGTTTCTTTTATTAACTCAATATTTCACCCTTTTGGAAGTGGTATTGTAACAGAGAATACAGGTATATTATTTCATAATAGAGGAGCATCCTTTAATTTAGAAAATGATCATCCAAACTTTTTTGCTCCTATGAAAAGGCCTATGCACACTATTATTCCAGCACTATTAATGAAAAATAAGAAGCCAATAATGCCATTTGGAGTAATGGGAGCACATTATCAACCAGTAGGACAAGTACATTTTCTTACAAATGTTGTTGATTATGGAATGGATGTTCAGTTGGCTTTAGATCATTCCAGAAGTTTTTGTTTTGATAATAAATTAACACTTGAAAAAGGTATTTCTTTAGGTGTTTATGAAAAACTTGAAAAACTTGGTCATAGCATGGAATATTGTGACCTTCCTCATGGAGGAGGACAGGCTATTATGCTAAAAGATAATGGTGTTTTGGTTGGCGGTTCTGATCCAAGAAAAGATGGTTTAGCCCTAGGCTATTAATAATTGTGTATCTTAAAAAAGTTAGCCAATGTCACAAGAGTTATTTAATGCAAAAAACTTTGCTAAATTGTGAATAGTTTTAATAGTGGGAACACTTGTATCAGTAATTTTACCTATTTCCAATAAAGACTTAATTAATGCATTCAACTCAAGAGGTTTATTATTTTCATAATCTTGAAGAGTAGAAGTTTTATGATCTCCAACTTTTCTAGCTCCTTCTATTCTTTTTTCAATATCCAATTTTATAGGAATATTTAATTTTTTTGATATATTGTTTGCTTCTCTCATCATATTGACAACTATTTCTTTTGTTTCTTCCCTTTCACACATTTCTTTAAGTGTACATTTGGTAATTATAGAAAGTGGATTAAATGAGCTATTCCCAATTAGTTTTAACCAGATATCACTTCTAATATCTTTGCTTATAGGAGCTTTAATTCCAGAAGAAGTAAATATTTTTGATAAAGTTTGAATGCGTTCAGTCTTGATATCACTAGGCTCTCCTAAAATCAAACGTTTACCTTCTAAATGTTCAATAATTCCTGGTTTTTTTATTATAGCAGCAGGATATACAACGCACCCTACAACTCTTGAAGGCTTTAGATAGTTCCATTGTAGATTATCTGGATCAACAGTATCTAATTTATAATTATCATAAATCCCAGAAAATTTATAAAAAAACCACCATGGGATACCATTTAAAGTTGGAAGTAAAATAGAGTTTTCATGCATTAACTCGCTAACAGTTATAGCTGTTTTATTAGAAGAATGTGCTTTCAATCCATTAATAACTAAATCAAATTTTCCTAAGTTTGAAGTATCAGAAAAAACATCAAATTTCTGGCATATATCTAAATTATATTCTTCGCTTTTAAATACTAAACCATTTTCTTTTATATTTTTATAATGTTCACCTCTTGCTACTAAAACTACATCTATGCCATTTTTCTTAAGTAATGACCCAATCATGCCTCCTATTGCTCCAGCACCAAATATACATATCTTCATTTTTCTATCCCTAACTTCTTAGCTAAACCTATCCTTTGTATTTTTCCTGTAGCTCCAATAGGGATCTCTTTAACAAAAAGTATATTTCTTGGTATTTTAAAATTAGCTAGTTTATTTTTTGCATACTCTTTTAACTCATTTGGTTTGCAAATGACATTTTTTTTAAGGACAACTGCTAATGCAATATCTTCTCCCAATTTAGGATGCTTTACTGAAAATGTAATAACTTTAGAAATTTTAGGGTGTTTTGTAAATACATCGTCAACTTCTTTAGGGCTAATTTTTTCGCCTCCTCTATTTATAATTTCTTTTATTCTACCAGATATAAATAAATAGCCTTCTTTATCAAATTTTCCTAAATCTCCAGTCTTAAACCAACCTTTAATGAAACTACTTTTATTAGCTAATTTATTTGCTAAATAACCTGAGGTGACACTCTTTCCCTTTATAACAATTTCTCCTTCTTCCCCATATTTCAAGAATTTAAAGTTTTTATCTACTACCTTTACATTTATGCCAAAGGAGACCCCAACACTTCTAACTTTTCTTTTGTTTGGAGGTAATAGATTTGTAGTCATTTGATGTGTAGCTTCTGTCATTCCATAACTTTCTATTACCGGAACATTAAAGGTTTTTTCCAATTCTTTAAATGTGTTTGCAGGCAAAGAAGCAGATGATGATCTAATAAACCTTAACTTGTTCTTTTTTATTATTTCTTTATTATTTTTTGACCTATCTAATATTGATTGTAACATAGTAGGAACAGCAGTAAACCAGGTAGGTTGGTGTATATTTAAATTATTATAAAATGTAAGTACATTAAATTTAGGTAAAGCAACTACTTTCCCTCCCTTATATAAGGGAGCCAAAATAGATGCAATAATACCGTGAATATGAAAAGAAGGCATTAGTATTATATTTTTATCTTTTTTTGAGAGCTTTAAAGCAGAAGAAATATTATTTGCACTACTTATTAAGTTTTTATGAGTTAAAGCAACCATTTTTGGTTTAGATGTCGTCCCAGATGTATGCAGTATTAATGCATGATTATTTAAATCTGTAATAATAGGTTTTACTTTTTTTAAGAGTTTCTCTTTTGTTGTAAAAAGTAAGTTATTTATTCTCAAAATTTTAACTTTGTTTTTATAGGCTATTTTTATTGAAGGATGTGTGCTTTTCAAATTAGTAATTAAGGCTTTAGGTTTAAGGTCTTTAAAGTAAAAAGCAAATTCTGAAGAAGTATAACTTGGATTTAAAGGAGCCGCTATGCATACATTTATGGTGCTAAGAAAACTAGTTATAAAAGCCGGACTGTTTTCTATAACTATCGCTATAGTATCTATTTTTTTTATTTTTAATTTTCTAATTATATCAGAATTGTGTTCAATAATTTTAAATAAAAGTTTTGCGCTAATATTTTCATTATTTTCATTAATAATACTTATTTGATTTTTATTTTTTATTTTTCTTACAAAATTCATGTTTATTATTTTTTAAATTGAATATTTGTAGTATGATACATGTATGAGTTTATCTAGAAAAGAAAAAAATGCCTACTGGATGCCATATACAGATAATAGATGGTATAAAACTAACCCTAGGCTTTTGGAAAGCGCAAAAGGTATGTATTATACCACTTCTACAGGAGAAAAAATATTAGATGGTGTTGCTGGGTTATGGTGCGTTAATGCAGGACATTGTAGAAAAAAGATTGTTGAGGCAGTGAAAAACCAAGTTGAGAAAATGGATTATGGACTATCTTTTCAAATGGGGCATAAGTTAGCATTTAAATTTGCTGAGAAGCTAGTTAGTATTTTACCAGATAAGATAGAACATACTTTTTTTTCTAATTCTGGCTCTGAAGCTGTAGACTCTGCACTTAAAGTATCTCTAGCATATTTTAAGGCAAAAGGAAATAATTCAAAAACAAAATTTATAGGAAGGTCAAGGGGATATCATGGTTCAGGGTTTGGAGGAACTTCTGTAGGGGGGATAGTTGCTAATAGAACTCAATTTGGAAATTTACTAAATGGTGTAATCCACTTGCCTAATACTCATATCCCATCAAAAAACTCATTCTCATGGGGGCAGCCTAAATACGGAATTGAAAAAGCTAATGCTTTAAATGATATAATAGAGTTTCATGGTAAAGAGACTATTGCTGCCGTTATAGTTGAACCAATAGCAGGTTCAACTGGCGTTCTTGTTCCACCTCTAGGATATCTAGAAAGACTAAGAAAAATATGTTCAGACAATGATATTTTATTAATTTTTGATGAGGTAATTACTGGATTTGGAAGAACAGGAGATAGTTTTGCAAGCAAAAGGTTTAACGTTATTCCAGATATTATTACTATGGCAAAAGGAATTACCAATGCAACAGTTCCAATGGGAGCGATAGGAGTTTCTTCTGAAATATATAATACGATTTATAAAAAAAATAAGGGTAAGATAGAATTATTTCATGGTTATACCTACTCAGGGCACCCTCTAGCTTGTGCAGCTGGCTTAGCTACCTTAGAAGTTTATGAGGAAGATGGTTTGTTTGAACGTTCAAAAAGCTTAGAAAAATATTTTGGAGATGCTGCTCATTCTTTAGCTAAACTTAATGTTGTCAAAGATGTACGAAATTTTGGCTTGGTAGCAGGGATTGAACTATCAGAAAGAACTAAATCACCAAATACTCTGGGTAGAGATGTATACACAGAATGCTTTGAAAATGGTGTAATGGTGCGTTTTACTGGTAATACTATAGCAGTATCACCTCCTTTAATAATAACTAAGAAAGAGATTGATAAGCTTTTTGGAACATTAGCAAAGGCAATAAAAAAAGTTTTCTAATTCTAAACTCATTTATTTTTGATTAAAAAAACCGCATGGGATGCAAAAAGATTCATCAAAAAAGAGTTAAAAGGATAGGATAATACTTTTTTTCCATTAATTCCAAATTTGTTTTCTATAACAAAGTTCATTTCATTCACTAGCTCACAGAAGTCGCTTATAGTGCACAAGTGAATATTTTGTGTGTCATACCAATGAAGTTTGAGGTCACTGGTTACGGGCATTTTGCCTTTAAAAGCAATTTGAGTTCTACATAACCAGTAACCAAAGTTTGGAAAAGAAATGATGGCTTTTTTACCGATTCTTAAAATTTCATTCATTATCCATTTTGGTCTTTCTACGGTTTGTAATGTTTGACTTAATATGACATAGTCAAAACATTTATTGGGAAAACTTATGATTTCTTTGTTAGCATCACCTTCAACTACAGAAAGGCCTTTTTGTAAGCAAACTTCAACTTTGTCATGTTCAATTTCTATACCTTGACCTGAGGCATTTTTCTCTCTTTTAAGAAGGTGTAAAAGCTTACCATCGGCACAGCCTATATCTAAAATTCTAGAATTTTTTTTTACAATTTTTGTGATTACATAATGATCAGCTCTTCCATTTTTCATCATTGTAACTTTCCTCCTATAAGAAAACCTCTAAGTATTTTGTATAACCTAGGTACTTTTAATAGAAAGCTGTCATGGCCTCTATCAGATTCTATTTCAACAAAACTAACTTTACACGCATTTGCATTTAGAGCACTTACTATATGTCTACTTTCTGAAGTAGGAAAAAGCCAATCACTAGTAAAAGAAATGATTAGCCATTTACAGGTATTATTTTTAAAAACACTTTCTAGCTTACCATTATATTTTTCAGACAGGTCAAATCTATCCATTGATTTGGTTAAATATAGATATGAATTAGCATCAAACCTTTTAACGAATGATGATCCTTGATACTGAAGGTAGCTTTCTACCTCAAAATTTCCTGAAAAAATTTTAGAAATATTGTTAAAGCCTCTTTTATTTCTTCCAAACTTTGTCGAAAGAGATTTTTCAGACATGTAAGTTATGTGAGCTACCATTCTTGCAGCTGAAAGTCCCTTTTCTGGAACTACTTTTTTATCAATATAATTACCTTCAATCCAGTTAAAGTCATTTTTTATTGCTTGTCTTCCTACTTCATGAAGAGCTATATTCTGTGCAGTATGTCTAAATGACGTAGCTATAGGAATTGCTAATTTTACTTTTTCAGGATAATTAATACCCCATTCTAAAACTTGCATGCCTCCCATCGATCCACCTACAACGCAGAACAGTTTTTTAATACCTAAAAATTTAATAAGTTCGTATTGTAATTTAACCATGTCTTTAATACTTATTTCAGGAAAGTTTATTCCATAGAAGGTTTTACTGAGAGGATTTATACTTTTTGGTCCTGATGTTCCCATACAGCCACCTAGAACATTGCTACAAATAATATAATATGAATTAGTATCAAATACTTTACCTTTTCCTATCATATCATGCCACCAACCTTTTTTTTTAGTTATTGGGTTTATTCCAGAAGCATATTGATCGCCTGTTAAAGCATGGCAAATTAAAATGGCATTAGACTTTTCTTTATTAAGTTTTCCATAAGTTTGATAAGCAATATTAGCTTTTTGTAGCATTTTTCCATTTTGTAATTTAAAATTTTTATTTAAAACTAAATTAGGTGTATGCTCGTAGTTATAAATATTTTTATAATATGATTTATTAGTGGTCATTATAGTTGTATAAAAATGTAATATATTCTAAAAATTACTATTATTACAATAAATTTGTTAATAAAATTAAAATATAAATGAAACAACTTGATAAATTAAGAAAAAAAATTGATTTAATTGATGCTAAGATATTAGATCTATTCAATAAAAGGTCTAAAATAGCAATAGATATAGGTAAAGAAAAAAAATCAAATAATCTATTTAGACCTGAAAGACAGGCTAATATTTTAAAGGCATTGTTTAAACATAAAAATAATAATATTAGTCCAGAAGTAATTTTATCTTATTGGAGAAATATTTTTTTGTCCCAAATAGATTTACAAGGAGGAATAGAATTAATAATACTCAGTAAAAAAAGTGATGATATTTTTAAAAGTATTTATGACTATTTTAGTCATGATGTAAAAATTATAATAGAAAAAAAAATAGAAAACGCGATTAAGAAAGTTCATCTAAAGAAAAATAGATTTTTGGTTTTACCTTATCCTGGTAGTACTAAATTTAATAATTGGTGGGTAAACTTTAAATTCGAAAAAACTTTTGTTATTGCGACACTGCCTTTTTTAGCAAAAAAAGGTAAAAAGCCAAACTATATTATTTTATCAAAATACTTTCCTATGCTAGAAAAAGACTGTTGTAATCTTTATATTTCTGAAAAAAAAATAGATAAATATGACTTAATTATTGAAGCAAAATATAAGGATGTATTCTTTTATAAAAGTTATAAAAAAAATAATGATAGGAACCTAAAGTGTATAGGTGGTTACCCAAAACAATATGAAAAATAAAAAAAAAATTAATAAAATAACTTTTATAGGAATGGGATTGATAAACTCTTCTCTTGCTAGGGACCTTAAAGGTAAAAACTTTTATAATTTTTCAACTGTATATTCAAGGAGAAAAAGTACCTTAAGAAAAATAAAAAAGCTTAACTTAGTAGATAAAATAGAAAGCGATTTAGAAAAGTCTGTAATAGATGCAGATTTGATTGTAGTTGGAATACCTGTAGCTGCATATGAAGAAACTTTTATGAGTATAAGCCATAATTTAAAGCCTGGTGCAGTAATAACTGACGTGGGTTCAGTAAAAAAAGAAGTAATAAAAATAGTTAGAAATTTTATACCAAAAAATGTAAGTTTCATCCCAGGCCACCCTATTGCTGGAACGGAAAATTCAGGACCAGAGTCGGGGTTTAAAGGATTATTTAAAAATGGATGGTGCGTATTAACTCCTTATAAAGAAACTAATAATAAAGAAGTAAAGCTAGTTAAAAAATTGTGGGAAACAGTGGGAATGAAGGTAGATATAATGGATGAGCATCATCATGATGAAGTGTTAGCTATAACTTCTCACATTCCTCATATTATAGCTTATTCGATAGTAGGAACAGTAACAAATTTAGAAAGCTCTATAAAAAAAGAAGTTATAAAGTATGCTGCTAGTGGATTTAGAGACTTTACAAGGATAGCAGCTTCTGATCCGGTAATGTGGAGAGATATAATGTTATTAAATAAACTTGCAATTTTAAAAATGTTAAAACTATTTAAAGATGATTTAAATGATCTAGAGTCTGCTATAAAAAAAGGTGATAGTAAATTTTTACTAGATTTGTTTTCTAGAACTAGAAAGGTTAGAAAAGATATAATTAAGTAAATTTATAATAATTTAGTTTTTTTAATAACATCTGAGGTACTGAAGCCTTTTATCAAATTAATAATACTTACCTCCCCTCCCCAACTTTTGATTTCCTTGGCACCCACGATATTTTTTATAGAATAATCTCCACCTTTGGTAAGCACATCTGGCCTAATAGACTTAATTAAATCTAATGGAGTAGACTTGTTAAAAATAATAATATGATCACAGTAGCTTAATGACGCTAAAACTCTGGCTCTAGATACTTCATTATTAATTGGCCTATTTTTTCCTTTCAGCTTTTTTACAGATAAGTCACTATTAATAGCAACTATAAGCTTATCGCATAGTTTTTTAGTTTCTTCCAAATATTGTACGTGGCCACTATGCATTATATCAAAACAGCCATTTGTAAACCCAATCTTAATTTTATCTTTTTTATATTCAGAAATAATTTTTTTAAGTTCCTTTAGCTTAATTATTTTATTTTTTGATAATTGAATATCATAGAATAATTCATCACAATTTAATGTACTTGTTCCAATTTTTCCAACAACCAAGCCTGCAGCTTTATTTGATAAATTGAGTGTAGTTTTAATATCAACTTTATTTGCTATACATATAGAAATAATTGACAAAACAGTGTCCCCAGCTCCAGATACATCAAATACTTCAATTTTTTTTGTGGGAGAATGAATTTTAACTTTTTTATTAATATAACTTAGTCCCTTTTCTCCCCTAGTAATTAATACATTTTTTATTGAGTATTTATCAATTATGGTGGTCCCACAATTTTCTACATCAATATTATTTTTGCAATTTGAATTTGTTACTTTAGAAACTTCAAATTGATTAGGAGTGATTAAAGTGGCATTTTTATATATACTGAAATCATTATTTTTGGGATCTATAATAATGGGTACATTTTTCCTATTAGCTATTTTTATTAATTTGCTAAGAAATTTTTTTTCAAAAAATCCTTTATTATAATCTGATAGCACTACAATATTGTGGTTGTATAATTCCTTTGTAAAATTTTCTAATAAATATTTATATTCTTCATTTTTAAAATTATCAGTGTTTTCTTCATCTACCCTCATTAACTGTTGACCATTTACTAAATATCTTGTTTTAGTTGTTGAAATTTTTTTCTTAATCTTTAACAAATATAATTTTGACTTTTTATCATTTTTAATAAGGTTTTTAATTTTTTTACCATTGCTATCTGATCCAATAGCAGTAAGAAATGTAGTAGAAACACCTAAAGTTGTTAGGTTATTGAAAACATTTCCAGCTCCCCCCAATACTTGTTTTTTTTCTTCTGCTAAAAAAACTGGAACAGGTGCTTCAGGAGATATTCTATTCACTTTCCCTAGAACGTACTGATCTAACATAATATCACCTAATAACAACACCTTAGTGTTTTTACATAATGCTATGAAATCTTTTTTTTTCATTTATTTTTTTTTTCTAGTTTCTTTCTAGCTATATTAACAGCTTCTCCTAAAGATGATTGTTTGCATAGTGATAATAAAACAGGGTCTCTGGGCGATATATTCTGCATATTCCAATGTTCTCTATTCCTAATAGATTTAATTGTATTTTTAGTTGTTCCAATTAATTTTATAATTTGTGTATCAGTTAATTCAGGATAAAACTTTAAAAACCATGCAATTGCATCAGGAATTAATTGTCTTCTAGAAGCAGGAGTGAAGCTTTTTTGCTTTTTTTTAATATTAGAACTAAGAGGTATCACATCTTCTATTCTAGATAGTTGTTGAGAACTATCTTTTTCACACCTTTTAATTTCTTCTAATGTAAGCTCTCCTGATGAAATGGGGTTTTTACCTTGTATTCCTATTGCTACTTCTCCATCAGCTATTCCCTGAATCTCCAATGTATGAAGTTTACAGAATTTTGCTATTTGATCAAAAGTTAAAGTAGTATTATCAATTAACCAAACTGCTGTAGATTTTGGCATAAGCGGACTATTCATTTTTCCTCCTTTTTATATATTTGTAAGCACAATTTTACCAATATGTTTGCTACTTTCCATTAATTTGTGAGCTTTATTAGCACTTTTAAGCTCAAAAGTTTTATATATTATAGGTTTAATAATCTTTTTACTAAACGCAGGCCAAAAAGATTTATATACTTTTTTAGCTATTCTAGCCTTCTCTGCAACAGATCTAGGTCTAAGTGTAGACCCTGTTAGAGTTAATCTTTTTGAAAGTATTTTACTTAAATCTAAATTAACTTTGTTACCTGAAAGGAAAGCGATACTTATTAGTCTACCTCTATCTTTAAGTAAATCAATATTTTTTAAAAAATACTGTTTTCCTATCATATCTAAAATGACATCTACTCCTTTCATAGAGGTAAATTTATTAATTTCGGTTACAAAATTATCTTTCTTATAATTTATTGTTAAATCAGCCCCAAGAGCTTTGCAAGCCTTTGCTTTTTTATCATTGCCTACAGTTGTTATTACAACAGCTCCCAGGAACTTCGCTAATTGTATAGCTATAGTTCCAATACCACTAGATCCCCCGTGAATCAAAACAACCTCATTTTTTTTGAGTTTTCCTAAATCAAACAAGTTATACCAAACAGTAAATAAGGTTTCAGGAATAGCAGCACTTTCAATGTAAGAAAAGTTTTTAGGGTTTCTTAAAACATGTTTGTAATGAACCTTACAAAACTCTGCATAACCACCTCCATGTGTTAAAGCGCAAACTTTATCATTTATATTAAAAGAAGTTACTTTGCTTCCTTTTTTTACAATTTTACCTGAAACCTCTAAACCTAAAATATTAGAGGCATTTTTAGGTTTAACATATAATCCTTTTCTTTGTAAAATATCAGGTCTGTTAACACCACTAGCATATACCCTAATTAAAATATCATATTCATTTAGTTTGGGTATTTCAGTTTTTTCTAATTTTAGTACTTCTGGCCCACCTATATTTCTACAATTAATATATTTCATTTTATTTGGTAATTTCATAAAAAACTCTTATAAATAAAAATTAATTGATTATAATACAACTATTATGGAAGAATTAGAAATTATATCTAAAGATAAGAACAAAGAAACTATTCTTAACTTATCAATTGAAGAATTAAAGGAATATAAGGATGAACTTTTAAGAATGATAAAATCAATAGATGATGAAATAAGCAAAAGAAAAAGTGAGAGAGAAAAGGCAGAAAGTGTATTTAAAAAATAAAATAAATGAAAAAAAATAAATATAAAGAATTTAATTTTAACACCTTAAGTGTACATTCAGGACAAAAGCTAGATGATAGTTTTAAATCAAGAGCTGTTCCCATTTATCAAACTACGTCTTACGTTTTTGATGATGTTAATCACGCGTCAGCAGTTTTTAACTTAGAATCAGATGGACATATTTATAGTAGAATTTCAAATCCTACAGTTAGTGCCTTGGAAGAAAGATTAGCATCTTTGGAAAATGGAATAGGTGCAATTTGCGTAGCTAGTGGTCAGGCGGCTCTTCACCTTACAGTGGCTACTATTTTAAATAAAGGAGATCATATTGTTTCATCTAATAGAATTTATGGAGGAAGCAGAAATTTACTTGGTTTAACAATGAAGAGGTTTGGAATCGAAACTACTTTTGTTGATCCAAGTAACCTTAAATTAATAAAAAAGAGCATAAAAAGAAATACAAAGATGTTTTTTGCTGAGACAATAGGTAATCCAGGTTTAGAAATTTTAAACTTACCAGAGATTTCTAAAATCTGTAAAAGTAATAATATACCTTTAATAGTTGATAATACTATCGCTAGCCCTTACCTATTAAATCCAATAGATCATGGTGCTGATATTGTGATACATTCTGCTACTAAATTCATAGGAGGTCATGGAATTGCTTTAGGTGGAGTAATTATAGATTCGGGAAATTTTTCTTGGAATAAAACCAAAAAATATAAGAATATTACTACTCCTTATGTAGGATATAATAATCTTAACTATTATCAAGAATATGGTCCTGCTGCCTTCTTAATGAGAGCTAGATCTGAAGGTTTAAGAGACTTTGGTGCAGCTTTATCACCTCAAAATGCTTTCTATTTACTCATTGGTTTAGAAACATTGGGTCCTAGAATGATGAAGCATGTTTCAAATTGTGAGTATATCGCAGCATTTTTATCAGGTAGAGAGGAGGTTGCTTGGGTTTCATATCCTGGACTTAAATCTCATAAAGACTTTTTACTGGCCAACAAGTTAATGCCTAAAGGATCAGGTTCAATACTTTCTTTCGGAATAAAAGGAGGAAAAAAAAGTGCAATAAACTTTATCAATAATCTTAAAATTTTCTCACATTTAGCTAATATAGGAGATACTAAGTCTTTAGTAATTCACCCAGCCAGTACAACTCATTCGCAACTTAATAAGAAAGATTTAAAAAAGACAGGTATATCAGAGGATCTAATAAGATTATCAGTTGGATTAGAGGATTTGGATGATTTACTAAAAGATATTAACATTGGTTTAAAGAAAGCAATGAAGTGACCAAATCTGCCTTGAAACTATTTTATAAAGAAAACAAAACAAAGTATCCTTTAATTATTTTTATTCATGGTGCTGCATGTGATCATAGTATTTGGTGTTTTCAAAATAGATATTTTTTTAATAGAGGATATTCTGTGCTAACTTTAGATTTGCCTGGTCATGGTGAAAATAACAGTAATGCTTGTAGCTCAATAAAAGAGATGAGTGTTCTAGTAAAAGCATTAATAGGCAAATTGAATAAAAAAGAAATAATATTGGTTGGCCATAGTATGGGAAGTCTAATTTGTTTAGATATTTTAAATAAAAATATCTCTAATGTGAAGAAAGTCTTTTTAATAGGTATTTCAGTTCCTATGAATGTAAGTAAAAGTCTTATTGATAAAAGCAAAAAACAACAAGATCTAGCTATAGGCGACATGATTAATTGGTCTTTAACCAGTGAAGTCAAGCTAAAAGGATCTAATCTAATAGGAAGCAATCTTCCTAATCTTGTAAATGTAGTAATGAGCAACACAAAAAAAGGTATTCTTCATAAGGATTTATTAGCTTGTAATAAATATACAATGAATGATGAAATTAAAAAATATAAAGGACATGTTACAGTAATTGTAGGAGAAAAAGATATAATGACACCAAAAAATGGTATAAATTCTTTGAAAAATTTTATACCTGATTTAGATATAAAAATCCTTAAAAAAGTTGGGCACTTTCACATGCTAGAAGATCATATGAATGTAAATAAAATTATTGAAACTAAACTTTTAAAAAAGTGAAAAAAAAATCAAATTATAAGTATATTGAAAGATTAGACACAAGATTTGGAGACAATGATATTTTTGGGCATCTGAATAATGTAGTATATTATTCACTATTTGATTCTGTAATAAATAGATTTTTAATTAAAAAATGCAAATATAATCCTTTGAAATCAGATATTATAGCAGTATCTCCAGAAACCAGATGCAAGTTTAGAAAGTCTTTCAAGTATCCAGAAAATATATTTGCAGGATTGTCTACTTTTAAAGTAGGCAACAAGAGCGTTATTTATGATATTTCATTGTTTAATCAAAAGGGAAAACTTGCTTATGCAGAAGGATATTTTGTTCATGTTTTTGTAAAAAGATCAAATATGAACGAAACTGTTAATATTCCCAGCTCTATCAAAAAAAAATTACTAAAGTTATAATTTAAACTTTAATGTTACCAAATTTCTTCTTGAACCTAGCTACCTGTCCCGCATTTTCTCTAATTTGTGCATTGCCACCAGTCCATGCAGGGTGTGATGCTGGGTCTACATCTAGTTTTAATATATCACCTTCTTTACCGTAAGTAGACTTTGTAGTAAACTCCGTTCCATCAGTCATTATTACTTTTATCTCATGGTAATTTGGATGTATTTTTTTTTTCATTTAGCTTTCTTAAAATTAATTTATAATAATTAAATGTTATATAATATAAAAAAACCTTTTGCAACACATCATATACAACTTAAACATCATCAGGTTTATTATGAAGAATATGGTAATCCTAATGGAGTTCCTGTATTATTTCTTCATGGAGGCCCAGGAAGCGGATGTAATTCATCGCAAAAATCATTTTTTAACCATAAGAAATTTAGAGTTATATTTATTGATCAAAGAGGCTCAGGTAAATCAAAACCTAGAGCTTCTACAAAGGACAATACAACTCAATTATTAATAATGGATATAGAAAAAATTAGGCAACTTTTAGATATTCCTAGCTGGTTAATAGTAGGAGGTTCTTGGGGAGCCACACTTGCTGTAGCATATGCCCAAAAACATACTAGTAGAGTAAAAGGAATGATTTTAAGGTCATTATTTTTAGGCACTAAAGAAGAGCTTGACTGGGCTTTTTTAAAGGCTCCTCTAAAGTTTAGGCCTGAATTAATATCAAATATGATTAGTGTTCTAAATATGGAAAAAGTAAATAGTCCAATAAATATTCTAGGAAAAATGTTAGAAAGTAAGGATGTAAAAAAAAGAGCTTTAGCCTCAGAATTATGGTTAGAATATGAAGGCAACCTATCCACTCTTAGTTACGAGGGAGATAATATAAAAAGTATTTTTGAAAATAAGAACTTTACTCAGAAAAGGTTAAATTCTTTACCAAATACACCTTTTTTGGAATGGCACTATATAAAGAACAATTTTTTTTTGAAGAAAAATCAATTAATTAAAGAAAAAAAAAAATTAGAAAATATACCAATATCTATTGTTCAAAGTAATTATGACTTATTATGCCCTCCCAGTACTTCATTTATATTCAGTCAAGAACTAAATAAAACTAAGATACACAAAATAAATAGAGCAGGACATTACATAAGTGATCCGGGAGTAAAAGAAAAAATTAAAGAGTTACTTGATGATTTTTAAAATAAAATCTTATTTTTTTTTATTAATTACTATAGCTTTATGCTTAATTAAAAATGATATATTTTCTAAAATTATAGAAATTAAAAATTCTGAACAAAATAATAACTTTCATAATAATCAAAGTTCTCCTATAAATTCTCATGTAGATAATTTTGTTGAAGTTCTAATGGGTGTTGGTTTTACAAAGGCTAGCGCAGAAAAAGCAATTAATGTATTGTTAAAAGCATGTCCACTTGAAATATTGAGGGAGCATAGTTACTTAATTGTACCTTCTACAGAAAAGAAAATAATCAGTTTTGCATTCAATATAAACAATTCAGATGCCATTATAATAAAAAGGAATGAAACTCAATATGAAGCTTTTCTTACAGATACAGAATTAGCAAAGAAGCTAGTTAGTGAGAGAATTACAAATTATTCTGAAATTAAAAATATAATAAAAATAGATAGTTCAGAAAATAAATTTAATAAAAATATATCATATGAAAAAATAGAGTTCAAGAAAGGGGATACTTTATTAAGGCTTTTAAAAGACTCAGTAAGCAACAAAACAAAATTAAAAAGACTTATAATCCAAGTAAAAGATATAATAGATCCTTATAAAATAAAAATAGGAACTGAAGGAAGTTTAATAAAAATTAATAATCAATTATTAGCTTTTTATATAGAAATCAACTCTAAAGAATATTTGCTAGCAACTTTAAATGGAAAAGAATACAAAATTAATAAAGTTAAAAAAAATGAATTAGAAAGTTTATTAAATAAAAAGTTAACTTATACAAACAAAAAAAAAAATATCATAACTAGGGTTAATATTTTTAATAACCCTAAATATATAATTAAAAATAACATACTTAAGAAAGGAGAAAGTATTTATGAAATTCTAGCAACTTATAAAATTCATAATAAGGAAATAGCAAAAATTTTAAAAAGTATAAAACCTTATTTTGATGTAAAAAAAATAAAAATAGGAAAAACTATAGATGTAGTTTTTTATAACAAAAAATTTTTAGGACTTTCCTATAAAATCAGTAAAATAGAAAGTTTACAAGTAGTTAAGATAGAAAATACTTATAAGGCATATATATATAAAAAGGCATATAAAAAAAAAAGCACACAAAGTGAAATAGTTATTATTAATAATCTATATAATGACTCAAAACAGGTTAATCTACCAAAAGGTATATTTATAGAATTGGTAAAACTATTAAGCTTCTCTTTAGATTTTCAAAGAGATATAAGAAAAAATACTAAATTCCTTATTCTTTATGAAAACTTATATGATTATAATGGTAACTTTATAACCAATGGCAAAATATTGTACTCTCAAGTATCCTTAAATAATAATAAAGTTGAAATGTTTTATTTTGAAAACAGTTTTGGTCAAGGAGAATATTTTGATAATAATGGTAAAAGTATAAGAAAAACTTTGATGAAAACACCCATAGATGGTGCCAGGCTTTCTTCTGGCTTTGGTAAAAGAAAACACCCAATTTTAGGCTATAATAAGATGCATAAAGGTTTAGACTTTGCTGCAAAAAAAGGTACACCAGTTTATGCAGCAGGAGATGGTATAATAGAAAGAGCTAATTTTTTTGGTGGATATGGACGATATATAAGAATTAAACATAATTCAGAATACAAAACAGCTTATGCACATTTGTCAGGTTTTTCTAGGGGTATAAAAAAAAATATAAGAGTGAAACAAGGACAGATTATTGGGTATGTTGGTAGCACAGGAAGATCTACAGGGCCTCATCTACATTATGAAGTTTTATATTACAATAAACAAATTAATCCTAGTAAAATAAAATTTAAGGAAATAGAAAAATTAGACGGAGAAAATTTAATTAATTTTTATAAGCAGAGAGATAAAACTATAAAAATTTTGAATAATTAGAAAGACTACTCATCTAAATAAAAGTTATTTTGATTCGCTTTTATATTTACTAATAGATTTTCTTTAATCTTATTGTTGATAATTGCGTTGGCAACTATATCACCAATTTCTTTTTCAATTAAACGTTTTAAAGGTCTAGCTCCATACTCTTCACTATAACCCCTCTCTAATAGTAATCTAATAACACTATTATCAAATGAAACAAGGATATTATTTTTCTTTAATCTTTCTTGCATATATTTTAATTCTTTATTTATAATTAATTTAATATCTTGTTTTTTTAATTTATCAAATATAACAATCTCATCGAGTCTATTGATAAACTCTGGTTTAAAATTCTCTTTAATTATTGAGGTTACTTTTTTGTTTCTCTCTTTAATATTGTTAGTTTTTAATATCTCATGACTGCCGAGATTGGATGTTAAAATAATAATAGTGTTTTTAAAATCAATATAATTTGCTTTTCCATCAATAAGTCTTCCTTCGTCTAATATTTGTAAGAAGATATTAAATATTTCTGGATGAGCTTTTTCTATTTCATCAAATAAAATTACTTTAAAGGGTCTTTCTTTTACTGCTTTTGTAAGGCGTCCTCCATCTTCAAATCCTACGTATCCTGGAGGGGCGCCTATTAATTTAGAGACAGAGTGTTTCTCTGTAAATTCTGACATATCAAAAGTAAGTAGTTCTTTTTCATTTTTAAACAAATAATCTGCTAGGGTCTTTGCTATTTCTGTTTTTCCCACTCCAGTTGGCCCTAGAAATAAAAAAGATCCAATTGGTTTATTAGGATTGTTAATACCTGTCCTTGATCTTTTAATTACTGATGATATTCCATCTATAGCCTGGTTCTGACTAATAATTCTATTATGTAAAATACTATCTAGGTTAACTAATTCGTCTTTTTCACTCTCTAATAATTTATTAATTGGTATGCCTGTCCAGATAGAAAGAACTATTGCAATATCATTTTCTGTTACTTTTTTATCTTCAAGTATAGACTTATTTTCATTTTCTAACTTTTTTATGCTTTCTTTAGTCTTTGGGATATCAAGGTGAATAAGTTTGCCAGCTTTTGCTAAGTCTCCTTTTCTTCTTGCTATCT
>CACHHO010000013.1 GCA_902579545.1 Rhodospirillaceae bacterium
AGACATAGAAACCACGGGTCTGAACTTTTTAGAAGGACACAAAATAGTAGAAATAGGATGTGTAGAATTAATTGAAAATTTCCCTACAGGTAAAGTGTGGCAAAATTATATAAATCCAGGAAGAGCTATGCCACAAGAAGCTTATGAAGTTCATGGGTTAAGCTCTGATTTTTTGTTGGACAAGCCTAGATTCTCTGAAATAGTAGAGGACTTTATTTCTTTTATAAAAGACTCTGATTTAATTATTCATAATGCAAAATTTGACCTGACGTTTTTAAATTATGAATTAGAAAGCATTAACAAGAAAAAAATTAATAGAAATGAAGTAAATATTATAGATACAATTGAAATTGCAAAAAAATTATTTCCAGGGCAATCTGTTAGTCTTGATGCTTTATGTAAAAGATATAAAATTGATTTAGATAGAAGAAAAGTGCATGGGGCATTGCTTGATGCGGAATTATTAGCGGAAGTTTTCTTAGAAATGCATGGAGGAAGACAGCAAAATATAATTTTGTCTACCAAAGAAAAACACTTAGAAAAACATAATTTTAGTGATCTTAAGTATTCAAAAAAAATCTACAAGTTAAAGGAAGATGAATTAAAGAAACACAAAGAACTTTTAGATACTATTAATAATTTTTAAACAACTATTGTAATAAACTTAAATGATGTATATAGATATATAAAAGGAGAAAAAAGCTGTATATAGATATAATATTATTTGCTGTATTAGCAGCAGTTCTTGCTACAAACCTATACAGGATTTTAGGGAGGAAGGCCGCATCAGAAACATTTACAAGTGAGGACGAATTAAGTGTTGAAAAAGAAGACACAAATATTTTTTCTGAGGACGTAATGGATTATTCTCAGAAACAAGTAATCAATCTTGACAAAAATTTTAGTTTTAACGACTTTCTCGACGGAGCAAAAAAAGCATTCACATTAATAGTTATGGCTTATAAAAAAGGAAACCTAGAAGAAATAAAGAGTTTAATTAGTAAAGAAGTATATGAAAACTTTCAAAACGCCTTAAATTCAAGCAATAATAAAGGAAGCAAGTTTAATGTATCTTCAGTTAAAGCATCAATACTTAATATAGAAGTTATTAAAAAACTTGTTAAAATAAAAGTACAGTTTCTCTCAAATCAAGAAAGTTTAATTAAAGACAAAATAAACAAGCATAATAATATTAAAGATATTTGGACTTTTGAAAAAAACATGGATGGAAGTAGCCCAATATGGACCCTTGTAGAAGTAACTGCAGAATGAAAAATTTAATTTTTATAATGTTTTTTTTTTATCAGTTGCCAGAGCAATTTAAATAAATATAAAATTTATGAAAATTCAGCTTGGATAGAAATTAAAAACTTGGATCCAGATGATTTGCAAGAGATTTTTTTAGCATATAAAAATTCTTGTACAAACTTAATTTATAAGAATACTAATAAGGCCTATAAGAATGTATGCGCAAAAGCAAAAAAAGAAAAAATTAGAAATTCTATAGATATAATAAAGTTTTTAAGTAAAAATTTTTCTTTGCAAAAAATTACAAACTCTAAAAGGGGAATTATGACGGGATACTATGAACCTGAAGTTAAAGCATCCAGAATATATGTAAAAGGTTTTTATCCATTATACAAAAGAAATACTGATGATTTTTCTGACACTATATTTAATAAATCTAGAAAAGAAATTAATACTGGTGCACTAGAAAATAAAGGATTAGAAATAGCTTGGGTAGAAAGTGAGATAGAGGCATTTTTTTTACATATTCAAGGATCAGGAAGACTCAAACTCGAAAATGGAGAAGTCATAAAAGTTAGGTATTCAGGTAATAATAACAAAAAATACACGTCTATTGGAAAATATTTACTCGAGGAAGGAGCAATACGAAAAGAAAATATGTCTATGTTTTCTATAAAAAATTGGCTTAAAAAAAATAAAAAAGAAGCCAGAAAAGTAATGGAAATAAACGAGAGATATATTTTTTTTGAAGAGTATAAAGGCAATGTTAAGGGAGGGTCTAATGAAGACCTTATACCAGAAAAAAGTATTGCTGTTGACCCCAAGTTTCACAGAGCTGGAAGCATATTTTTAATAAAAAAGAATAACAATAATAAAGAAAAGTCTCTAGCAATATCTCATGATACAGGAGCAGCCATAAAAGGAAAAGGAAGGATTGATCTATTTTTAGGTTTTGGAAAAGAAGCGGAAAAAATAGCTGCAACTCTTCATGAAGAAATAGAATTATGGAAGCTCTTGCCAAAATAAACTATTAAATAACTTAGTTTGACTATGTAGTTTAGTAAATGTAAATATAATACTATGAAAAATATATTAGAAATAAACGACTTAAAAAAGCTAGCAAAAAAAAGAGTTCCAAAAATGTTTTATGATTATGTAGACTCAGGATCTTATAGTCAAAGCACATATGAAGAAAATGAGAGTGATTTTAAAAAAATCAAATTAAGGCAAAGAGTAGGAAATGATATTAGTGAGACTAGTCTTAAAAAAAAGATTTTTAGATATACAATATAATTTACCATTTGGCTTTTCTCCATGTGGTATGGGAGGCATGCTTTATCCAAACGGAGAAATATTGGTTGCAAAAGCCTGTGAAAAATTTGGTATACCATATATTCTCTCAACTATGAGTATTTGTTCTATTGAGCAGGTAGCTGAAGCCACAAGCGCGCCTTTTTGGTTTCAACTCTATGTAATGAGGGACAAGAGCTTTGTAGAGAATGCTATTATGAGAGCGAAGGAAGCTAATTGTTCAGTATTGGTTTTAACTTTGGACCTTCCTGTTTTAGCGCAAAGACACCAAGATATAAGAAACGGACTATCAGCCCCTCCAAAGTTTAATTTAAAGCATGTTTGGCAAATGATACAAAAGCCAAAATGGTGCTTTCGAATGTTGACTACTAAAAATAGATCTTTTGGAAACATATTAGGCCATGCAAAAGGAGTTGATGACTTATCTTCTATAGTGGCATGGGCAAATGCACAATTTGATCCAAGTCTATCTTGGGAATATGTAAATTGGGTTAGAAAATTATGGAAAGGTCCTTTAATACTAAAAGGAATATTAGATGAAAAAGATGCTGTAATAGCTGAAAAATATGACATTAATGGAATTATAGTCTCTAATCATGGAGGTAGGCAACTTGACGGAACATTGTCCTCAATTTTAGCATTAAAAAAAATAACTGAAAAATTAAACAAAAAATTAAATATTTTTTTTGATGGTGGAATTAGATCAGGACATGATATAGTTAAAGCTTTATCATTAGGTGCTAAAGGTGTTTTTATGGGAAGACCTTATTTGTATGGATTAGGAGCACAAGGGCAAAATGGCGTTGAGAGGTTAATAGAGGTTTTAATAAAAGAATTAACAACGGCATTAGTATTGTGTGGAGAGACAAATATAAATAATCTTAGTAGAGAGAATTTATACTAATGTTAGATAAAAAAAGAAAATTAAATCAAGAAGAATTAGACCTATGGAAAAAAGTTACAAAAGAAGACATTAAATTAAAAAGTTATGAAACAGAAGTAGTAAATGAGAAAAAAACAAAAGTTAAAAATATAAAAAATATAAAACTTAAATATGAGCAAGATAATAAAATTAAAAAAAACATAGTTTTGAGTAATCCAATACAGATTAATAAAAGAACGAAGCTAAGGCTTGAAAGAGGACTGATAAAGCCAGAGGCTACCTTAGACCTTCATGGGAATACTCAATTAGAGGCTATAGAAATTTTAGAAAAATTCATAATTTCTAGCATTAGTAATGATTTCAGATGTGTTTTGGTGATTACTGGAAGAAGAAATACAAAGTATGGAGCAAAAGGTGTTATAAGGGAAAAGCTTCCACTTTGGCTCAAAAACATCAAACTGAAAAATAGTGTTCTATATCACTGTTATGCCTCAGTTAAAGATGGAGCTGACGGAGCAAGATATGTATTACTAAGGAAAAAAGAAAAGGTGTTAGATGAATAGAAAAGCAAAACTAGAAAGGATTACTAAAGAAACTAATATAAAAGTTAGTGTAAACTTAGATGGATTAAACAAGTATTCTATTAATACAGGAATAGGTTTTTTAGACCACATGCTAGAACAATTATCTAAGCACAGTATGATTGATATAAACCTAAAAGCAAAAGGAGACTTACATATAGATTACCATCACACCACTGAAGATACTGGGTATGCAATCGGTAAATCTATTGATGAAGCATTAGGAGTTAGAAGAGGAATTAATAGATTTGGTCATGCATATGTTCCAATGGATGAAACTTTAACTAGGGTAGTTATAGATTTTTCAGGTAGACCATATCTAATATGGAAAGTTTTTTTTACACAAAGCAAATTAGGTGAGATGGACACAGAGTTGTTTAAGGAATGGTTTCAAGCTTTTTCACAAGCAGTAGGAGCAAACATTCACGTAGAAAATATTTATGGTGTAAACAATCATCACATCATAGAATCTTGCTATAAAGGATTGGCTTTAGCACTTAAAAAAGCAGTACATATAAATTCTTCCAATAGTATTCCTTCTACAAAAGGAAAAATACTTAATGATGGAAAAAAATGAATATAGTAATTATTGATTATAAATCAGGCAACCTTGCTTCTTTAAAAAACTCACTGGAAAACGCAGCCTTAAACTTTAAAAAAAATATTAAAATTATTATCAGCAATAATCCTGAGGTTATTTCAAAAGCTGATAAATTAATACTGCCAGGAGTAGGAGACTTCTTAAACTGCAGAAAACAACTTTTAAAGATTATAGGTATGAAAGAAACTATAGAAGAATATATAAAAAAAAAATCAAGGCCTTTTTTAGGTATATGTGTAGGGATGCAATTAATGGGAAATATCAGTTATGAAAGGGGAAAAAATAAAGGACTAGAATTAATAGATGCAGATGTAATAAAAATAAATAATGAAGTAAATAATATTAGAGTTCCTCACATGGGATGGAATAATATAAAAGTAAAAAAAAACTTAGATAAAGGTTTCCTCTCTTTAGATAGCAGTGATTTTTATTTTGTCCATAGTTATCATATGAAATGTAATAATGATAATGATATATTAGCTAGCGTAGAATATGGTGAAGAGTTAGTAGCTGCCGTTTGCAAAGACAATATTTTGGGAGTACAATTCCACCCTGAAAAAAGTCAATTATCTGGAAAAAAATTTCTTCAACAATTTTTTAGCTGGACGCCTTAAATATGATACAAGTTAAAAAAATTAATAAATTTGAAAAAGGAGAGCTTGAAGAACTTACTTCTGCTACAATGGATGCCATTCAAGAAGGAATAGGATTTGGTTGGACTAAAAAGCCTCCAAAAAATAAGATTATAGATTATTGGAAAGGTGTTTTAATGGTTCCTAACAGGTGGCTTTTTTTAGGAAAATATAAGGGAGTAATATCTGGATCTATCCAGGTAGTAACTGTTTCTTCTTCTAACGAGGCAGCAATTTTTAGAGTATTTATAGACACACATTTTGTAGCAACATGGGCAAGAGGACACGGGCTAGCAAAGTTACTATTAGAAACTGCTCAAAACGAGTGTGTAGAGAATAATTTTACTCATGTCATTTTGGACGTAAGGGATACACAAATTAGAGCCATAAGTTTATATGAACAACTAGGTTTTAAATTATGGGGCAAACTCCCAGCATATCATAAATTAGCTAATGGACAAATTATTCCAGGAAACTTTTATTACAAAAGTCTCAAACAACTATGATTATTTACCCAGCAATAGATTTATCACAAGGAAGCATAGTAAGACTTACAAAAGGAAACTTTAATGAAAAAAAAGTTTATAATAAAAATGTCATAGAACAGGTAAAACTTTTTCAAGATAATGGAGCTAAATGGATTCATGTAGTAGATTTAGATGGAGCACTTTTAGGAAGAAATAAAAATGAAGTTTCTATAGAAAAAATTTTAAGAAATACTAATTGCAGAATTCAAATGGGTGGAGGCATTAGAACACTTTCTGATATTGAAAAATGGGTCAATTTTGGAGTAGATAGAATTATAATTGGAACATCAGCTATCATCGAAGATGATTTGGTAAAAGAAGCAGTAAAAAAATTTCCTAAAAAAATTTCTGTAGGATTAGATTTGTATAACGATTACGTAGCAATTAGAGGATGGACAGAAACAGTTAAAGAACATAAAGCAGAGTATTATTTCAAAAAGTTCTCGGATCTAGGCGTGTGCAGTATTATTTTTACAGATATAAATAAAGATGGTGTGCTAAAAGGTCCAAATTTTAAAAAGATACTAAAATATAAAAAAATAATAGATGTACCAATAATAGCATCAGGCGGAGTAGCTAATATTGATGACATTAAAAGACTATATTCATTTAATATTGAAGGTGTTATAGTTGGCAAAGCTTTATATGATAATAAAATAAAACTAGATGAAATATTTAAAATAAATTAATATGTTGAAAATACGCATTATACCTTGCCTTGATGTAAAAGACGGAAGAGTCGTTAAAGGTATAAACTTTTTTGACTTAAAAGACGCTGGAGACCCAGTAGAGCAAGCACAAATTTATGATGAACAAGGAGCTGATGAGCTCTGTTTTTTAGATATCACAGCCAGTTTAGAAAAAAGAGACATACTGCTAGATGTTGTAAATAAAACAGCAAAAAAATGTTTTATGCCACTTACAGTAGGCGGAGGCATAAAGTCTGTAAAAGACATAAAAACATTATTATATTCTGGTGCAGATAAAGTTTCTATCAATTCAGCAGCTATTTATAAGCCTGAACTAATAAAGGAAGCAGCAGATAGGTTTGGAAGCCAGTGTATAGTAATTGCCATAGACGCAAAAAAAACCGCTAAAAAAAATTTAAAAAGTGGCTATGAAGTTTTTTCTCATGGAGGAACTAAAGAAACAAATATAGATGTAATAGAATGGGCAAAAAAATCTGTAAATTTAGGAGCAGGCGAAATTTTGTTAACTTCTATGGATAGTGATGGTACAAAAAAAGGTTTTAATATAGACCTTACAAAGAAAGTTACGGCTACAGTAAATACTCCTGTTATAGCATCAGGAGGAGTTGGAGAACTTAAACATTTTACAGAAGGAGCAACTGAAACTAATGCCTCTGGTTTGTTGGCGGCTTCAGTTTTTCATTATGGTAAATTTAGTATAACTGAAGTCAAAAGAGAACTTCATAAAAATGGTGTATCAGTAAGGATATAAAATGACAGATAATAGTAACAAGCTTGGTGAAGTCTTATCATACCTAGAAAAAATGGTGGAAGAAAAAAAACAGTCAGGAGGGAAATCTTATACTAATGAATTATTAAAAAGCGACACAAACAGAATAGCTCAAAAAGTAGGAGAAGAGGCGATTGAATTAGTTATAGCTGCTACGATAAAAAGTGAGAAACAGGTCATATATGAAAGTGCAGATCTATTGTACCATATTTTAGTTTTGTGGGGGAAATTAGATATAAAAGTGGAAAGTATAGCTGAAGAATTACTAAGAAGGAAAAAATGAGTATAGATAAATACGAAGATAACAATATATTTGCAAAAATTTTAAAAGGGGAGGCATCAGCGGATATAGTTTATGAGAACAAGTATGTTTTGTGCATAAAGGATTTATATCCAAAGGCGCCCATTCATATTTTAATTATGCCAAAGGCAAAGTTTTCTAATATTTTAGATTTTTCAGTAAATGCAAGCATAGATGAGAAAGCAGGGATTTTTGAAAGTTTTGAAAAAATTATAAATACGTATGACTTGAAAAAAAAAGGTTGTAGAATAATTACCAATTTTGGAGAACATGGAAGACAAGAAGTTCCACATTTGCACTTTCATCTTCTGGCAGGACAAGATATAGGAAGTATGATTAGATAATATTAATAACTTCATCCCAAAAAAGACTAGATATATTAGACTTATTCAGAGCATCAATTTCCCTAATACAAGTTGGAGAAGTCACATTAATCTCAGTTAAATATCCATCAATAATATCAATACCTGAAAAAAATAATCCTCTTTTCTTAATTTCTTCCTTGATCTCATTGCAAATATATATATCTCTTTTACTTAATTTAGATTTCTTTGCAATCCCTCCAATATGCAGGTTAGCTCTTATTTCATTCTTATTTGGTACTCTATTAACAGCCCCAACAGGTTCTCCATTAATTAGAAGTACTCTTTTATCTCCCATTTTTACTTTTTTAAGGAATTTTTGAACTATAATATGTTCTTTTTTTTGAAGTAGGTTATCAATTATTATTTTTATATTAGGATCTTTTTCAGAGAGAAAATATACATCTGATCCACCATTGCCATACAACGGCTTAACTACTACTTGAACATATTTTTTTATAAAAGCATTAATTTTTTTAGCTTCTTTACTAATTAATGTAGGAGGCATCAAATGAGAAAAATCTAGAACAAAAAGTTTTTCAGGACAATCCCTTATTGATTTAGGGTTGTTCAAAATTAAGCAAGATGATCTAACTTTTTCTAATATATATGTTGACGTAATATACTGCATGTTAAAAGGAGGGTCTTGTCTTACTAAAATTACATCAAATGTATTTAATTTTTTATTTAGGCTATCACCCAAAGAAAGAAATTTTTTTTTATTAAGGTTAATACTAATTAATTTTTTAACTGTAGCTAGGGGACAATTTTTTTCTAAAGTTAAGTTATCTACATTATAAATAAATACATCATACTTTCTTTTATGAGCTTCTTTTATAAGAGATAATGTGCTATCTGTTTCTTTATTTATTTTATCTAGGCTATCCATTTGAATAGCTATTTTAAGTTTTTTTTTATTATCTTTCTGGGTCATTTTTTTCTTTTATAAGATTAATAATTTTAGTTATACCTGCAATATTTGAGGCATGATTTAAAACTCTTTTTATTTCTTCTTGATCTTGAGCTATGCCAACAATATATAAAATTCTATTTTCAGTAGTGCTACTAAAGTTCACCTCTGAAACTTCTTTATCTGTTAAAAGTTTAGCTCTAAACTCTAAAGATATTCTAGTATCTTTAACATAATCTACTAAATCATTTTTACCTAAAGATATATAATTTCCTACTTCTTTAACATTTTTAGTGCTCCAAGCTATATTCTCTGCTTCTGTTTTGGTTTCTTTTTTTTCTACTGTTCCAACTAAAAGCACTCTGCCTTCATAAACTATTACCCTTACTTTAGAAAATAGTTTTTCGTAACTATTTGAAAACATTGCTTCTTCTATTTTTGTTTTAATCAATATATCTATTGCAGCCTGTTTTGAGGATCTCTCTTGAACAACACTTAATCCAGCAGTAGTTGCTCCCCCTATAATAACTTGACCACAGGAGCCTATTAAAATAAGAATCACTGATACGATAACAAATCTAAAAACTTTAATTTTTTTTATTTTCATTTTTTATTAACCCTATACATCTTTTATATATTTTTTCTCTGCTTTCTGTTGATTTTTTTGATAGCATAGCAGAAACTTGTGAAGGTTTTAACTTTTTTAATTCTATTAAAAGTACTTTGTCACTAAAAATAATATCTATATCCTTTACTATTTCTATTATTATGGTTAATTCACCTCTAAGTTTTACATTTTTTTCAATGTAAGTATGAACATTTTTAGAATTTATAAATATAACTTCTTCATATATTTTAGTGAGTTCCTTTACTATAACTAATTTAAATGTAGAAAAGTTTGATGATAAAGTATTTAATAAAAAATTTATTCTCGTTGCTTTTTCATAAATTATTATAGTGCTTTTTAAAGATGAGTAGTTTCTTAAGATGGATACGTATTTATTTTTATTTCTAGGAAGAAAACCTAAAAAACAAAATTTGTCAGTTTTTAATCCAGATATAACTAAACTAGATATGGCCGCGCATGGTCCTGGTATTGAAAATATTTTATAACCTTTTTCTCTAATATAATTTATTAGCTTATAGCCAGGGTCTGAAATTAGAGGAGTGCCAGCATCAGATACCATAGAGACTATTTCATTTAAATCTAGGGCTTTTTTAATTCTATTCCTTCTAATGTCTGACTTATAATCATTGTAGGTTAACCATTTTTTGTCTTTAAAGTCTAATTCCAAAAGCTTAAATAAGTTTTTAGTTACTCTAGTGTCCTCACATACAATTACATCAGAGTTTTTTAATATAGAAATTGCCCTGAGAGTAATATCATATCTATTTCCTATGGGAGTGGATATTATGTACAAACCTTTTTCGAATTTTTTCATTAAAAACCAAGTTAAATATTATTTTGATCCAATCTATTTTTAATTACATTTTTTTTTTTAACTTATAATGTAAAAATGAAATTTTATTTAAAATATTTTGTGATTATAATACCCATTGTTTTATCTTCATGCCATGAAAAAGATTACGATATTATTGGAGAAGCCAGAAAGTTACTACTTAATAGCAAAGAGAAGGAGAACATTGAAAAGATAGAAATTGATAAAAAAAACGAAATTATTAAAAAAGAAGAAAAAAAAGAAAACATCAAAACTAAAAAAGTAAAAAAGAAAGAGACAATAAAAAAATCAAGAATTTTAAAGAAAATAGAAAAAACAGATAGAGATAACAAAGATAACGAAATTAAAAGGAAGGAAAAAAAAGATAAATCACGGGAAAAAATCTTAGAACATAAAATAAAGAAAATAGGCATTATGCTACCCTTAAGTGGTGAAAACGGGAAGGTAGGCAAAATGATTTTAAATGCAATAGAGATGGCGTTATTTCAAACTAAAGCTAGCAATTTAGAGCTAGTTATTAAAGATACTAAGGCAGATCCAAAAATAGCTCAAAATGCATTTTTAGACTTACTGGAAAGGGATATTAAATTTGTAATAGGACCACTATTTTCAAAAACTCTAGGAGCTATTTCAGAGATGGTAGACTCCGAAAAAATTAGTGTACTAGCTTTAACAAATAATACAAATCTAGCAAAAAAAGGGATATGGACTTTTGGAGTTGACCCTCAAGAACAAACTAGAAGACTTCTTAAAATAGCATTAGAAAAGGACTTTAAGAAAACGGCGACATTACTTCCTAAAAATGCATATGGATTACTACTTTTTGAAACTTTATCAAATTTTTCCATGAATAATTTGACCGATATAAGCAGAATTGAGTTTTATGAAAATACTATAGAAAGCCAACAAACTGCTGCTAAAAAAATATCTAAAGGCTTTGAAAAATATAGAGAATATTTAAATAAATTAGAAGAGCAAGATAATACAGAAACTAGTTTTGAGGAAATAAAAAAAGTTGATAAACCATTTGATAGTGTTTTTATTGCCGCTTCAGGTCAAGTACTAACTATATTATCTTCTCAATTACAATATAATTTTGTAGACCCAAAAGTAATTCAGTTTCTTGGCATTTCATCATGGGAGGATATTAGTATTTTAAACGAGCCAGCATTAGACGGTGGCATATATACTACTACTAGTGGTCTTTATCATAATAACATAAGTAAAATTTATAAAAAATACTTTGAAATTGATATGCCTAAAATAGCAATGATAGCATATGATTTAGTTGCTCTCTTAAACTCTTTAGAAGCTGATAACAATAATTTTTTTAGCATTGATTCTTTAATAAATAAAGAAGGCTATATAGGCTTACGTGGCTTATTTAGGTTAGACGAAAACGGGAAAGTTGAAAGAACATATGATGTAAAACAAATTAAAAGACAACGTTTTACAGTTTTTGAGAAAGCAAAAAGTAGCTTTTAGATATTTTTATTAATTAATTATATTTTATTAAATAATTTATTTTTTAAGAGTTTTTTAATTGCTATATTCCTATGGCTAATTTTGTTTTTCAATTCGGGATCTATCTCTGCTAGTGTATTTTTATATTTTAAAGGAATAAATATTGGATCATACCCAAAACCTAAAGTGCCCCTGGGTGGAAAGGCCAAAGTTCCTTTTAAAATTCCTTTATATATAAACTCTTTTTTATATTTATTAATTAGAACCAAAACACATACAAAGTTTGCTTTTTGTCCTGTGGCTTGAATTTTATTTTTATTTATTTTATTAATTATTTTTTTAAATGCTAAACTATAATTATTATTTTTTGCCCATCTAGCCGAGTGAATCCCAGGTTCGTTATTTAAGTTTTCAATACATAACCCACTATCATCAGAAATTATAGGAGTTTTATATTCTACAGTTTTTGCCGCAAATCTTGCCTTTATAAGGGCGTTTTCTATAAAAGTATGGCCATTCTCTTTCGGTATTACATCAGTAATACCAGACAATGAATAAGTATCAATTTTATATTTATATAAGATATTTTTAAATTCATTTAATTTATTTTTATTATGTGTAGCTATTATTATTTTTATTTTTCTATCCTATAGCTTTTGTTTGTAATTTATATATTTCCTCTGATGCACTTTTAGCTAATTTATACATAGTGGAAAAGTTATTAGGAGATATGGAAGATTTCTCAGCAGAGCACTGTATCTCTATGATATTTCCCTGATTATCAAAAACAAAATTAGCATCTGCTTCGGCTTGAGAGTCTTCTAAGTAATCCAAATCTAAATATGGTTGACTTTCTATAATTCCACAAGATATTGCAGACACTCCAAAAAATATTGGGTTTTTACTTAAAATTTTTCTTTCTACTAATTTTTTTATAGCCATATTTAATGCTATCCAAGATCCATTTATGGATGTTGTTCTAGTTCCTCCATCTGCAGTTATTACATCACAATCAACTTTTATAAGTTTTTCTTCTAGTTGATGAAGGTCTACACAACTTCTCAAACTTCTTCCAATTAGTCTTTGTATTTCTTGAGTCCTTCCTGAAAGCTTACCTCTTATTGACTCTCTTTCATTTCTAGTATTAGTGGAAGTAGGCAACATAGAATATTCTGCAGTTAACCAACCTTTACCCGATCCTTTTAACCATCTAGGTACTTTATTTTCAATGCTAACGCTACATATTACTTGGGTATTCCCGAATTCAATTAAACAAGATGTAAAAGCATTTTTCATGTAGTTGCTAGTTATATTAATTTTTCTTAGTTCATTATATTTTCTTTTTCTTCTCATATTTTTACTTACTGATATAATTACTATAATGTAAAAATTAAGAATTAAAAGTTAATTAAAATGACTGATGAATTAAAAAAAGACAGTGGTATAGGAGAAAGGGCTAGATCTATTTTAGCTAAAGTAGTAGAATCTTACCTAAATCAAGGGCACCCTATCTCCTCAAAGTTAATTTCTGAAAAATTAAACTCTTTACTTTCTCCCTCAAGCATAAGATCGGTTATGGCTAAATTAGAAGAGCAAGGCTATCTTTACTCTCCACACACTTCCTCGGGACGAATGCCTACCGATAGGGGGCTAAAGCTATTTGTAGATGGGCTTCTTGAGCTCGGAGATTTAACAAAAGAAGAAAGAAAAAATATAGAGGCGAGGTGTGCAGTAGCTGGAAAGACTTTAATGGAGGTTTTGGATCATTCTTCTAAACAATTGGCAGGACTTTCTAATTGTACGTCACTGGTTTATGCACCAGAAAATATAGATAGACCATTGAAACATATAGAGTTTGTTTCATTGAATAATGAAAATGCTTTAGTAATAACTATTGATATTAACGGGCTAGTTGAAAACAAATTAATAAAAGTTGCAAAGGGAATAACTAATTCTTCGCTAATAGAAGCAACTAATTACATTAATTCAAGGGTGTATGGCAAAACATTGCAAGATTTAAAGAATGATTTATCGAGAGAATTAATGCGTCAGAAAACAGAGGTAGAGAAACTATCTGAACAATTAGTTTCTGAAGGCATAGCCATCAGAAGTAAAGATAAGGGAGATGATCACTTTCTAATTAATAGGAGAGACTTCATATATGGTAAAGTAGATCAAAAGGAAGACTTGTCTAAGTTAGACATATTATTGAATGAACTACAAAATAAGGAAAACTTTATTAATATTTTAAGAAACACTTCTGAAGGTGCTGGCGTTCACGTTTTTATAGGTTCTAATACTGAAATGTTTAACTTAACAGGTTGCTCAATGATAATTGCTCCTTTAAAACAAAAATCAGGACAAAAAAATACCAGTACTCTAGGAGCTATAGGAATTATAGGTCCATCAAGGTTAAATTATTCAAGAATAATTCCTATGGTTGACTTTACAGCAAAAGTACTAAATAAATTTTTAAATTAATCTTGTATACTAAAATTTTACATACCATTTAATATTTAAGGAAAAGACATGAATGAAAAGCTAGAAAAAAATCTAAAAGAGAAAAAAGACAAGCATATTGAAGATGAGAGTGCTAATAACTCAACTTTAGAAAAAAACAAAAAATTAGAAGAAGAGAATCAAGTAGAAAAAATGCAGAAAATAATGAAAGCATTCATGAGCAAGAAGAAAATAAAGAAGAAAAAATAAATGCTTTAAAAGAGGAATTAGATATTTCTAATGATAAACTATTAAGAGCTTTAGCAGAAAATGAGAACACAAGAAAGCAAATGGATAAAATAAGGATGGAGTCGAACAAATACGGTGTTCAGCCTTTGGCAAGAGAAATATTAAATGTAGTTGATAATTTTGATAGAGCTCTTAGCTCTAAAAGCGATTGTAATGAAAATGCATTAGAGGAAGGGGTAATATTAATTCAGAAAGAAGTATTAAGCATTTTAGAAAAATTTAATGTAAAAAAAATAAATGCTTTAGGTGAGGACTTTGATGCAAACATTCATCAAGCAATGTTTGAGAAAGAATCAAAAGAGTACAAGCCAGGACAAGTTTGTGAAATAGTTCAGGAGGGTTATAGTTTCCATGACAGATTATTAAGACCAGCTTTAGTAGGTATTTCTAAGGAAAACGTAGAAGAAAAAGAAGAAAAAAATGAAGAAGATAAAGATATTGAAAATAATAGCAAATAGAAATTTATGAAATATAAAGAATATAAATTTTTAAATAAAACTATATATTTATATTTTCCTGATGATTGGATAGTTAGCCAAAATAGCATTAATTCAATTAAAGTTAAATTTCCATTTGGACCTTATCCGACTTTAGATTGTTATTTAGATTGTTTTGATAATCCAAAATTAAATTATGATAATAAAATAAGAGATTATATTCTTGATGGAGTAGAAAAAGGAAAGGAAGTAATCAAAATTGATGATAATATTTTTACCGTTTCTTATGAGTTTAAATCAGAAAGCGAAAATTTAATAGCATGGAAAGTTTTAAACTTTTTAAAACCTAGAAGTTTTCGAGAAATTAGGCTTTCATTAGCTTGGCCAGAAAATGATGATGCTAATAAAATAGTAAGCGAAATTATTAAAAATATACCAGAAATATTAGATAGAATTAAATTTAGCGAAAAAAAAACCTATTCTGATTTTTTAGGAGGAATTAAATATAAGTTAAATAATATAAAGTTGAAAAAATACCAATTTTGGAATCATTTGGAAATTTTTCTTCCAGAAAAATGGAGTTGCCAAGAAGATAAAAAAGAAAGTTTAGTAATCTTAGACATTAACGAAGAAAAAAAACTAAAACTTTTTTTTGAATATTTTAATGTTGAACGCAAGCAGGCAAAAGAAGATAATGATCAGGCAGTTTCCGACTTTATTAAAGAAATTACAAAGGGATCTTATATTAATAATGCTAAATTCGTTAAGGCAGACAATAATAACTATATCTTTTCTTTTTTTACAAAAGAAGAAAATAAAAATTCTACTTTATTAAATCATATATGGTATCGCATTAGCGTTAAAGAGACAAAGTTTCTTATAATCAGTTTTATATTTAATTACGAAAAAAATGAAATAGAATTAGGTACACTCTATCATAATAAAATAGATGAGCTTATAAAAAGTGCAGAATTAAATTAAATACTTGTAATTTAATACATCAAATCCCATATCTTACATAGAATAAAAACAAGGAGCATAAAATATGAGTAAAGTTATAGGTATAGATTTAGGAACTACAAATTCTTGTGTGGCAGTAATGGAAGGGTCTAGTGCACAGGTAATTGAGAATAGTGAAGGAGCCAGAACTACCCCATCTATGGTAGGTTTTACTAATGAAGGTGAAACACTTATAGGACAGCCTGCCAAAAGGCAAGCTGTTACAAATCCTACAAATACTTTATATGCTATAAAAAGGTTAATAGGTCGCTCCTTTGATGATGAAAAAGTTAAAAAAGAAATAAATACAGCCCCGTACTCAATAGTAAAGGCTGATAATGGTGATGCTTGGGTGGAGGTTAACAATAAAAAGTATGCACCAAGTCAAGTATCAGCATATATTTTACAAAAAATGAAAGAAACAGCTGAAAAGCATGTTGGAGGCAAGGTAGATAAGGCAGTGATTACAGTACCTGCATATTTCAATGATGCTCAAAGGCAAGCTACTAAAGATGCTGGAAAAATTGCTGGTTTAGAAGTTCTTAGAATAATAAATGAACCAACCGCTGCTGCTTTAGCATATGGCTTAGATAAAAAACAATCTGGCACTATAGTGGTTTACGATTTAGGTGGAGGTACATTTGACGTATCTATTTTAGAAATAGGGGATGGTGTTTTTGAAGTTAAGGCAACAAATGGAGACACTTTTCTAGGAGGTGAAGATTTTGATACTAGAATTGTGGAACATCTTGCAGATAGTTTTAAGAAAGAAAACGGGATTGACTTAAAGCAAGATAAATTGGCTCTGCAAAGGCTTAAAGAGGCTGCAGAAAAAGCTAAAATAGAGCTTTCTAGCACTAGTGCTACTGATATTAATTTACCATTCATTACTGCTGATGCATCTGGACCTAAGCACTTAACTTTAAAAATGACAAGAGCTGATCTTGAGAAATTAGTTGATGACTTAGTTAAGCGTACAATTGAGCCTTGTAAAGCAGCGCTTAAAGACGCAGGATTAAGTGCTAACGAAATTAATGAGGTTGTTCTTGTAGGTGGAATGACAAGAATGCCTAAAATAGTGGAAACTGTTAAAGATTTCTTTGGAAAAGAGCCAAATAAAGGTGTTAATCCTGATGAAGTGGTTGGTATAGGAGCAGCTATTCAGGGTGCTGTATTGTCAGGAGATGTTAAAGATGTTCTTTTATTAGATGTAACGCCACTTTCTTTAGGAATAGAAACATTAGGAGGCGTTTTTACAAGATTAATAGAAAGAAATACTACAATACCAACTAGAAAGAGCCAAACATTTTCTACAGCCGAAGATAATCAACCAGCAGTTACTATAAGGGTTTTTCAAGGGGAAAGGGAAATGGCAAAAGATAATAAAGCATTAGGACAGTTTGACTTAGTTGGTTTACCGCCTGCTCCAAGAGGAGTACCACAAATAGAAGTTACTTTTGATATTGATGCTAATGGCATAGTAAATGTGTCTGCTAAAGATAAAGGAACTGGTAAAGAACAGCAGATTCAAATACAGGCTTCAGGTGGTTTATCAGATAACGACATAGAGAAAATGGTAGATGAGGCTAAAACTCATGCTGAAGAGGATAAAAATAAAAAGGAAGCTGTAGAAACAAGGAATCAAGCGGATAGCATGGTTTATTCTACTGAAAAAAGCTTGAAAGATCATGGTGAAAAATTAGACTCCAAGGACAAAGAAGGCATTAAAAAAGCGATTGATGAACTTAAAGAAGTTTTAAAAGACGAAAATTCCAGTGCTGAAACCATTAAATCAAAACTTGACTCTTTAAATACGGCTGCAATGAAATTAGGCGAGATCATGTATAAAGAAAACCAATCAAATACTGGAGAAAATGTAAAAACGAAAGCTGATAAAAGTGATGAAAATAAAACTGATTCTAATAAAGATAATGCTGGAAAAAAACAGGAAGATGTAGTTGATGCTGATTTTGAGGAAGTAAAAGAAGATAAGGAAAAAAAGAGTAGTTAGTAATTCAGGAAAATTAGATGAGGGATTACTATGAAATTTTAGGAGTAGCAAAGGATGCTGATGAAGCTACCCTTAAAAGGGCTTATCGCGATCTAGCAATGAAGTATCATCCTGACAGAAATCCTGATAATAAAGAAGCAGCTGATAAATTTAAAGAGGCTAGTCAAGCTTACGAGATATTAAAGGATAGAGAAAAAAGGTCTGCATATGACCAATTTGGTCATGAAGCATTTGAAGGAGGTGGACCTGGTGGACCTGGAGGATTTTCTGGTTTTCAGAGTGGAGGTTTTTCAGATATTTTTGAAGATCTTTTTAGTGAATTCACAGGAGGGAGTAGAAGTGAAAGAACTAATAATAGAGGATCAGACTTAAAATATAACTTACAAATTAGTCTAGAGGAATCTTATTCAGGAATTGAAAAAAAGGTAAAAATAAGAGCTCCTGCAAAATGTTCTTATTGCGAAGGAACAGGAGCAGAAGGTGGTAGCTCAAATATTCAAACCTGTAGTACCTGTGGAGGAAGTGGGAAAGTAAGAAGCAGTCAGGGCTTTTTCACTATTGAGAGGACTTGTACTACATGTGCGGGAACAGGTAGAATTATATCCAATCCATGCAGAAAATGTTCAGGAACAGGAGTTATTACTAAAGAGAAGTCGTTATCAGTAAAAATACCAGCAGGAGTAGATGAAGGAACTCGAATAAGGGTTGCAGGAGAAGGAGAAGCTGGAAAAAATGGTGGAGCTACAGGAGATTTATATATATATATAAGTATGTTGGAAAATAATGTATTTAATAGAGATAGAGAGCACTTATTTATAAACGCACCAGTTGATTTTTATACTGCTATTACTGGAGGAAGCATTGAGATTCCTGCTCCAGGAGGAGGAAAAATTAGAATTAGTGTATCAGCTGGTACTCAAAATGGAAAAAGGTTTAGGTTAAAAGGTAAGGGTATGCCAATACTTCAAGGAAGAGGTTACGGAGACTTATATGTAGAAGCTGATGTCGAAACACCAGTTAATTTGTCTAATAAACAAAAAAAAATGTTAGCAGAATTTAATGACTCTTTATCCGATTCTAATATTCCAAAATCTAGTAAATTTAAAAAATTTATTGAAACAAATTATTAGAATGATTAATAAAAAAAAAGTTAAAATAGGGATTGTAGGTGTTTCGGGAAGAATGGGAAAATCGATAGTCTTAGCAGCAAAACAATACCCTAATGTTATCATTTCCTCAGGAAGTGAATATAAAAAGCACAAAGATATTGGTAAAGACATAGGGGTTCTAGTTGGGGAAAAGCCATTAGGAATTAAAGTTACATCAGATCATGATGACTTTTGTAAAGACATCAACGTAATAATTGAGTTTGGACTAGAGAAAGCAACAAATGAGTATTTATCTCTAGCAAAAAGAAAGAAAATAGCTTTTATTTCTGGGAGTACTGCCCTTAAAAAAAAGACATTGCAGGCAATGAAATTAGCCTCAAAACATATACCTGTTTTTTGGGCGCCAAATATGAGCTTAGGAGCAAATTTAATAAGTTTGTTATCAAAAATAGCAACAAAGAAATTAGGTAAAGATTTTGATATAGATATTACAGATCTGCATCATAGAAACAAAAAGGACTCTCCTTCAGGAACTGCGAATTTAATAAAAGCAGAAATAAAAGATTCTTTAAAAGAAATCAAGTTAGAAAATAAAATTGTAAATATATCTGCACTCAGATCAGGTGATTCAACAGGAGAACATAGTGTTATTTTTTCTGGAGAAGGAGAAAGAATAACAATTAAGCATATATCAACCTCTAGGGTTATTTTCGCTAATGGCGCTATAAAGATTGCTGCTTGGCTTTACAAGAAAAAAAAGGGTTTATACACTATGAGTGATTATCTAAAAATTTAGTGATAATTCTTTTTCTCTTAAAATAAGTGCTTTTTTTATTTCTTTAGCTAGTTTTTTTAATTCTGTTAAATTAAGATAGCTACCTATAATTTGAGACTTTCCTTTTGAGATTATCTCTAAATGTCCACTATTGTTATAACTTCTTACTTTTAACCTTAGCCATGAAGGTTCTATCTTAATTATTTTTTCTTTACCTCTAAAATTAATTTTCTTAATAAGAAGTGCATCTTTTAATATTATTCTTTCATACTTTTTTGAGTTTCTGTAATTAAATTTAAATGCCAATAAAATAATTAGCAAATCTATGAAAAGAAATATACCCACTGGCCATGCCCCAGTATTAATAAAATAGAAAGAGATTAAAAAACTAAGCACTGTAAATATAGAAGCCAAAAAAATAAGGCTTTTTATATTTAGTGAACGATTTGGGTATAACACTAAATCTAGATATTTTTTTTTCTTTTTCACATTAGTAATATAGTTAAAAAAATTATTTTTTAATAGAATAATTTTTATCAAGCTTATCTACTAAAGAAGTCATTAATATTATCGATAAAATAGGTGCTATTAAATTCAAAATAGGAATCATAAATAAAAAAGAACAAAAAACCCCAACAATATTTAATATTAAAAAATTTTTTTTTCTAAAAAGAGATATTTTTTCATATGTAAAAATTTTCAAGGCTACTACTTCATAGTACTCTTTTCCTAATATGTAACCAGAAGCTACAAGTTGGATAAGCAAAGCTAAATATATATTTGAAATTAATGACCACTTTAATAATAATATTAAAAAAAAAAATATTATTGAAAGACCTAATATCCTTATTCCTGTTATAATTCCAGCAACATGGCTTGATTTATCAATATAGTTGTTGCCTAATAACAAATTTACTTTATGAGATATAGGGTCTAAATAAAAGCCACTTATTATTGTTGATAGTGGTGGGTATAATAATATAAATAAAGTTGATATTATAAAAATCCATATAGAATTTAAAAGATCATCAAAGAATCCCCAAAAGATCAATTTTATCCACTCAATGGAAGGGAAAGCATTCCAAAATGCATAAAGCACAGAGGCTAAAATAGCAAATGATAAAAACATAGAGATTATCGTAAGTTTTAATATGCTTCTATGGAGCAGAGCTTTGAAAGAAAAAAAAATAATATTTTTGTAATCAGAATTTTTCATTATTTACATTAATTGGTATCATTTCAGATATATTTATATTTTCTTCTAAAGACCTAGCAAAGTTAATAAGTTTTTGTTCTTTATGAGGAGGAGCAACTATTTGTATGCCAAACGGCGCATTGTCCTTAGAAAAAGTTGTAGCTAAAGCTATACTAGGACAGTTAGTAAGAGAAATAGAAGCAGCTATCATTAACCAAGATACATAATTATCAAAGCTTGTACCTTCAACTTTTTTTACCCATTTTTCTTGAGAATTAAAAGGAGGAACTATAGAACTAGGTACTATAAGAAAATCAAATTTATCAAAAAATTTCATAGTGTTATTATAAATAATAGCTCTTGCTTTTTCTGCTTCAAGCAGTTCGTCAATATTTATAGCTTTGGCTTTGTTAATATTCCAAATAACCTCTTCTTTAATAAGACTTTTATCTTTTTTTAATAATGTTTTATAAGTGCAATAAAACATGTATGCCCTCAATGTCTGAAAACAATATTCTGATTTACTCATATCAGGATAAGTATTACTTACATCATGACCTAAACTTTGAACTAATTTTAAAGTATTAAGTATCATATCTCTCACTTCTTTATCACAAGGAAATATTCCAAAGTCATCAGTAAAGCCTATAAGATACTTAGATTCTTTTCTTTCAAGTAAATTATTATAATAAGAATTTTTAGTGCCTTTAAAAGAAAGGGGGTCATTTTTATTATGGTCTACCATAGCATCAAGAAAAATTGATAAATCTATTACATTTCTTGCCATGGGACCATCTACGGATAAATTAAAAAATGGAAAATTAGAAGGACCATGAGGGACCAATCCTGAGGTTGGTCTCAACCCTACAACTCCACACCAGCTGGCAGGGTTTCTTAAACTACCTCCTAAGTCTGATCCTGAGGCAAACCAACTCATACCTGTAGCCAAGGCAGCAGCTGCTCCTCCGGAACTACCGCCAGCAGATAATGATGTATTCCAGGGATTCCTAGTAAGACCAAATACACTGTTATAAGTATGAGAGCCTGCAGCAAACTCAGGTATATTTGTCTTGCCTATTATCAAACCACCATTTTTCTCTATTGTTTCAACTACAATATCTGATTTTTTAGGAATATGATCGGCATATAATTTAGAGCCATAAGTGGTTCGCATATTTTGTACATCATTCATATCTTTAATCAGGACAGGCATGCCTTTTAAGATGCTATCATTACTATTGTTAAAATTATTAATTAATCTTTTCTTTTCGTCTTCATTTATAAGAGTTACTATGGCATTTATATCAGGATTAACTTCTTTAATTCTATTCAGAGAGGAGTCAAGAACTTCCTCTTTTGAAATTTCTTTTTTATTTATTAGTGCTATAATTTCACTAGCACTTTTTTTCCAAAGATTTTTTGTTTCAATATTCATTTTAAAAAACCACTCTTTAATATATGATTGTATATCAAAAAAAGGGAGTAAAAAATGCAAAAATATGGTTACGATGTACTAGGAATAGGTAATGCTGTTACTGATATTTTTGTTGAGGTTGAAGAATCCTTTTTAAAAAAAAATAATTTAGTAGAAGGTACTATGAAGTTAGTAGATGAAGTTTTTATAAAGGAGTTATTAAAAGATTTAAATATTTCTAAAACCTATGCTGGTGGTTCAGTTGCTAATACTTTATCTACTATATCTAAACTAGGCGGAAAGTGTGCTTTTATAGGAAGCAGAAAAAATGATAAATACGGCAAGCTTTTTAGTAATAGTATGGAACAAGAGAAAATTGATTTATTAAATAAAGAAAACGAAGAAGGAAAAGCATCTTCACTCTGCTTAGTTTTAGTTACACCAAATGGAGAAAGAACTATGTGTACGTATTTAGGTGCCTCTACAAATCTAAATAATGATAATTTAGAATTAAGTAGTTTGACTAAATCAAATATAATTTATTTAGAAGGTTATTTATTTGATTTACCTGAAGCCAAAGAAATTTTTTATAAAGTTGTAGATAAAGCTAAGGAAAATAATTATCAAGTAGCATTAAGTTTATCTGATCCATTTTGTGTAGAGAGGCACAGAAAAGATTTTTTAAAATTAATAAATAAAAAATTAAATATATTATTTGCTAACGAAAACGAAATTAAGGCGTTATATGAATGTGATAAAAAAGAAGCATTAGAAAATGCAGGTGAAAATGTAAATGTCGCAATAGCAACTCTAGGGCCTGATGGCTCATTAATATATAATGAAAAACAATTTATAAAATCCGAGGCTTTTAACGTTGAAGCTATAGACACTACTGGAGCAGGAGATAATTATGCAGCTGGTTTTTTATATATGTATGGCATGAATTCACCATTAATTGATTGTATGAATGCTGGTTCTTTTTGTGCATCCGAAACTATTAAGGCTTTAGGTGCTAGACCTACAGGTAATTTAAAGGATCTTTTAATTGAAAATAATATCATAAAAAATTAGTATTTTGCTAAGTGATCTTAAAAATTGTTTTAAAAAAAGACTACTAATTTTTTTGCCTGTTGGTTTTTTTTCTGGATTACCACTACTATTAACATCAGCTACCCTAGGAACTTGGTTAGCAGATCTGGGTGTAAACAAAACAACTATAGGTCTATTTGCTTTAGTAGGTATGCCATATGCTCTTAAGTTTTTGTGGGCACCTTTACTTGATATAAAAATTTTAAATTTTTTTTCTAATAGAGTTGGTATAAGAAGAGTCTGGATTATTATTATGCAAATATTAATTTGTATTAATATATTTATTATAGGAAATATTAACCCAGTAGAAGATACTAAAATTCTTGCTTTCACTGCATTAACACTAGCATTTTTTTCAGCATCTCACGATGTAGCTATAGATGCGTGGAGAATAGAAATACATAAGAAAAGCGAATATGGTCTAGGAGCAGCTATGTATGTGACAGGTTATAGAATAGCTTTACTGGTTGCAGGAGCTGGAGCTTTAATAATAGCTGAGATATTTTCTTGGAAGGTTTCTTTTATTAGCTTATCAGCTTTATTTCCATTAGGAATTTTATTAATAAGTTTTTGTAACATTAAAGCAAATGCAAACTATAAAGGTAAAGAAGAAATTAATTATAAAAATTTTTTCAAAGATAGAGTAATAGAGCCTTTTAAAGATTTCATGAATAAAAACAATTGGATTTTGATTTTGGTATTTATAGCATTGTTTAAGTGGGGAGATGCTTTGTTAGGAGTGTTAGCTCAACCTTTTATGCTTGAAATTGGTTTTACTAAATCTGAAATTGCTACAATATCAAAACTATACGGATTGGGAGCTACTTTAGTAGGTTTATTTCTTGGAGGCTTAATCATATCGAGACTAGGAATTATACTCTCTTTATTTATAGCAGGTATTTTACAATTACTATCCAATTTAGTTTTTATACTTTTAGCAATTAAAGGAAGTAGTATTTCTCTTTTAATAGTTACCATCACTATAGAAAATTTATCGGGAGGGATAGGAACTGCTGCTTTTATTGCTTATTTATCTAGTTTATGTAATGTTCAGTTTTCGGCTTTTCAATACGCACTATTATCTTCTTTTATGGCTTTTTCAAGAACATGGTTAGCAGCGCCTGCTGGCTGGCTTATAGATAATTTAAAATGGCAGAGATATTTTGAAAACTTTGGTGTCAGTCAAATTAATAATCCAGAGTGGGTAGGGTTTTTTATAATTACAGCTTTATTTTGTTTACCTGCTATCATTTTGATATACTACATTGATAATAAAAGGAATATAAATTGAGTTTAATTTTTAAAAACAGTTTTAATCAGTTACCTAAGCAATTTTATAGTAAAATTGAACCAGAAAAAACTAATAGGCCAAAAAAAGTACTAATAAACAATAGCTTATGTAATGATTTGAATGTTGATTATAATTATTTAGATACAGAAGAGGGTATAAATATTCTCTCAGGCAATTTGATTCACAAGGACTCAGATCCCCTAGCAATGGTATATGCTGGACATCAGTTTGGAAATTGGGTTCCTCAATTAGGAGATGGTAGAGCTCACTTATTAGGAGAAGTATTAGATAGAGAAGGAAATAAGTATGATCTTCAATTAAAAGGTTCAGGGCGTACACCTTACTCTAGAGGAGGAGATGGTAAAGCTTGGTTAGGACCAGTAATAAGAGAGTATGTTGTAAGTGAGTATATGCATAATATACATATTCCTACTACTAGAAGTTTATCAGCTGTTTTAACAGGAGATAATGTTTACAGAGAAGAAACATACCCTGGTGCTGTTTTATGTAGAGTTGCAAGATCACACATAAGAGTAGGAACGTTTCAATATTTTTATTCTAGGAAAGATACAAAGTCTTTAAAAATTTTAGCTGATTATTTCATAAAACATCATTTTCCTAATTTAGAAAAGAATGAAAATAAATATTTTGAATTATTTAAAAATGTTGTGGATGGGCAAATCAATTTGGTAACAAGTTGGATGAAGGTAGGTTTTATACATGGAGTAATGAATACTGATAATACTTCTATAAGTTGTGAGACAATAGACTATGGCCCTTGTGCTTTTATAGACAATTATAAAAGTGATAAAGTTTTTAGTTCTATTGATTCTATGGGAAGATATTGTTATAAAAACCAACCAAATATTTTAATGTGGAACATAGCCTGTTTCGCTTCTACTTTAGTACCTTTGTTAGAAGGAACTGAAGAAAAAAAAGTAGATATACTGCAAAAAGAAATTTCTAGCATTCCTGAAAAATATAAAAATAAATGGTTATTAGAGTTTAGTAAAAAAATAGGACTTAAAAAAATATACCCAGAGAATGAAGTTTTAATTAATAGGTTTTTAGAAATATTAGAAAGTGAAAATTTAGATTTTACTAATTCTTTTAGAGCATTAATTAAAGAGGTAGAAAGTAGTAATGAATTAATATCTAAAACAGATACATTTAAAAGTTGGAAAAATGATTGGAAAAAGCTTATTAAAAAAAAAAGTAACCAAAAAGAAGTTTGTAAAACTATTACCTCAAATAACCCAGCTTTTATAATGCGTAATCACTTAGTAGAAAAAATTATACAAGAGTTATTAACTGATAAAAAAGATACATTAAATAAAGCTTTAGAATGTATTGAGAAGCCGTTTGAAAAAATAAAACATTACGAAAAAATGTATGTTGGTCCAACGAAAGAACAAGAGGTACTAAGAACATTTTGTGGAACCTGAATAACTAAGTTAAAATTTCAGATCCGTCTTTTTTTTGAATAGCAACTATACAAGATCGAGGCTTATTATTTCCGTTATCTGGAAAATTACTTCCTAACCTTTCTCCGGGGTGTTGAATACCTACAAAAACTGTTTTGTAATCAGGTGCAAAGGTCAGTCCTGTAACTTCACATTCTTTTGGCCCAACCATAAATCTTTTAATTTTCCCAGTATTGGTATCGGCTATAAGCATTTGATTATTCCCCATTCCTTTAAAGTCTCCTGAGTTGGAATAGTTACCATCAGTTTGGATCCATAATCTTCCATATTTATCAAATTTTAACCCATCGGGAGAATTAAACATGTTTTCTTTATCAATATTTTTAGACCCTCTATTGTTGTCATCATGAACATTAGGGTTCCCAGCTACAACAAATAAATCCCATTCAAAATAAACTGAAGAATGGTTATTGTCTCTAGGCTTCCATCTTACTATTTGCCCATATTTATTATTTTTTCTAGGATTAACTTTATCTACGTCTACTTTATCGCCACCTTTATTAGTTTTTATACCTCTATTTTTATTATTTGTTAAACAACAACATACCTCATTTTTTTTTGGATTACTTGCAATCCATTCAGGTCTATCCATAGTAGTAGCTCCAACTTTTGATGCTGCTAGTCTAGTAAAAATACAAACCTCTGCTTTAGATGAAAGACCAGTTGTTTGGGTATCTAATAATAACCATTCTCCAGTGAAGTTATCATTAAATTTAGCTACATATAAATTTCCATCGCTTAGCAATGTACCTTTATCTTTTACCTCATTCATACTTTCATTGCTTACATACTTATAGAGATATTCTCCTCTTTCATCATCTCCCATATACACAACTATTTTTCCATCTTTCGATATTACTAGTTCAGCATTTTCATGTTTAAACCTTCCTAAAGCTGTGTGTTTTTTTGGAGTAGAATTTGGGTTTAGCGGATCTATCTCAACAACGTAACCAACTTTATTTGGTTCATTTATTTCTTTAGATAAGTCAAATCTATTATCGGCTTTTGCCCAATTAAGACCAATCTCTCTAGTTCTAATTCCATATCGATTTAGTTCATTAGTTGACTTAAAATTTTTATCAGAAGAAGAAAAGTATTTGTTAAAATTTTCTTCACAAGTTAAATAAGTTCCCCAAGGAGTCTTTCCACTGCCACAATTGTTCCATGTTCCTTTTGCATAAATTCCATCTTTATCTTCTTTAGTTTTCATAAGGCTATGACCTTTTGCAGGACCAGTAATTTCCATTTTTGTAAATGGAGTAATTCTTCTATTATATTTAGAGTCTTTTACTAAATTCCATTGATTGTTTGAATTTTTAATTTCAAATATAGAAACACCATGAGCATACATACCTTTTAAAATATCCTCTTTATTTTCAGGAAGAAGACTTTTTCTATTAGAAAATATTATTTTATGATTCGTATATTCATTATTTACTGCTAATAAGGTTTTATTGTCTGATGTAATAAAAAGCTCCATGCCATCATTATTATCACCTACTGATTTTAATTGTGACTCATGAGAGCCGCATGATGTTTGATTAAACTCTTCAACGTCTGACCACATTGGATCTCCCCACTTTGAAACAACAGACCAATTATATTGTTCTGGTAAAGTTACAGTATCATTGTTATTACAGTCTACTTTGGTAAAATTAAAGAAACTTTGTGATGAATATGCAGTAATGCTACCTAGTGTAGAACTCATTAGCGCTAGTCCTCCAAATGCAAAACCTTTTTTTATTAAACTTCTTCTGCTTATTAAGGAGTTAGTAATCTCTTCAAATTTAGTTATATTGTCCATAATAATGATATAGTAAAAAATATTTCAAAAATGTTACATTTTTAGTTATCATTAAATTTTTAATTAAGTATATGAATAGAAAAATAGTAAAAATGATTTATAATCCAGTTGCTGGACAAAGGCATCACGGACGTTTCTCCAAGATATTAAAACTGTTGAAAGAAAACTTTAAAAACTTAGAAATTTTAGAAACAAAAGGTAAGGGCCATGCAATAGCTCTAGCTCAAGGACTTAAAAAAAATATAGATTTGTTATTAATAGCAGGGGGAGACGGCACTATTAATGAAGTACTCAATGGAATAAATAATAAAAAAATAATTATAGGCATAATTCCTATAGGCACAGCAAATGTTCTTGCTAATGAATTAGGGATTTCTAAAAACCCTAATCATCTAATTACTACATTAATGCAGGGAAAAATTGAGCAACTATCAATAGGGAATGTCAATAATAAAAAATTTATTCAAATGGCTGGATTAGGTTTTGATGCTCATGTAGTTAGAGATGTAAATAAGTCACTTAAAAATAAAGTTGGAAAGCTAGCTTATGTTTATGAGTCTGTCAAAGAGATAATTAGGCACAAAAAGATAAAATATGAAGTAAGTGTAGGAAAAAAAAAGTATCAAGCCTCATCGATAATTATAGCAAATGGACATTATTACGGAGGAAGATTTATTTGTGCACCAGAAGCATCACCAAAAGATCCTTTTTTACACATATGCATTTTTCAACATTTTGGCAGGTTAAACTGTCTCAAATACTCAATAGCGTTAATCTTTGGCCTAATACCAAAATTAAAAAGTGTAAAAATAATTAAGGTAAAAAATTTTAAGGTATCTCACCCTCAAGGTGAGCCAATTCAGGCAGATGGAGATATACTAGGAAGCTTACCAGCAATATTTTCAATATCAAAAAATAAATTTAATTTTTTAACTGCTTATTAGTTTCAGAAATAAAAAATTATTTAATACCATCACCAATGATTTTGACCCATCAATAATAAATTTCAAAAAATTTTCACTAGCTGTATGTAATAGAATTATTATTTATTAAACCTCTGAAATCTAATGAAGGTTATTCCTAGATAAGTTGAAAAAAACCTACTACAAATAGTGGTATTTGCAAACCAAAGTTTGTTAAGATTGCTTTATCTTTAATTAAAAAACCGACGTAGGTCCATACTAATACTCCTGTACCATGAAAAAATAAATTTAAAGGATAAATATTTAGGTTAGTCAATAATATACCTGTAAGAACTAAAATGGTTGCAAGCCATTTCAAATTTTTCTTTAAAAATTTCAAAACTAGCCTCCTGAATGTAATAAATGTATAATTAAATATTAAAGTTTTTTATAAAAAAAGCTAATTGAAGATAAATAAGTTTAATAAACTTTTTGCAAAAAGTGCATATTTACTTGCACATTATGCATGAGTTGCGTATATAATAATAATAATGAAACCTGAAGAATTTAAAAAATGGCGAAAATCCCTTGGGTTATCTCAAAAAAATGCTGCAGAAATGCTTGGCTTAAAAATTAGAATTATTCAATATTATGAAAAAGGTAAAAAAGGGAAAAAGACTATAAATATACCTAAGTACATACAATTAGCATGCTTAGCTTTAGAAATACAACATAAAATTAATAAAATATAATTGACAATATTTTAAAAATGCATATTATGCATATTACGCAACTATTGCGCAAA